>DASYSI010000025.1:0-9662 GCA_036003485.1 Burkholderiales bacterium
CGCCGCGCTCGGCGATCACCGAAAGCGGTTTTTCACCCAGGATATCGGTCGCGGTAATGATGCCGGCCACTTTGCGGTCCTCGTCAGCCACCAGCAGCAAGCGCACGCCACGCTGAATCATGCGCCGGTTCGCTTCGTCAATGCCGTCGCCGGGACGGATCAGCACCGCGCTTATCTGCTTGAAGTCGGTCATCACGGCCTGCGCGTCAGCTTCCAATTCGACACGCTGCGGCATGCTTTGCGTCGGCTGGCAGAAACCACTTCCGGGTTGCAACAGCGATGAATTGAGCGGCGCGTAGTTTCTAAGCATGGTTTCTCCGTGGACTAATGCCGACAGTCATGGCCTCACTAACTCGCCGTTGGCCGTTTATTTGGACCGCACGGTCGCGATCGAGTTGCCAACAAAAGCAACCACGGCAAATGGATCGTCAACGAGCAGCTTTAGCGAAACTTCAGCGAACGCTCACGACGTGGGAGCGGCGTTCCTGAGGACTGCGATGCAGATACTTGGCGAGCTCGTTCAATGCCTGCTGATAGACATCGCGTTTGAACTCGATGACCGACTCCAGAGGAACCCAGTAATCGTTCCAGCGCCAGGCATCGAACTCGGGTTTCTCAGAAGCACGCAGGTGTACATCGCAATCGCGGCCGACCAGGCGCAACAGGTACCAAATCTGCTTTTGACCCTTGTAGTTGCCGCGCCAGTCGCGGCGTATCCACTGTTCGGGTACTTCGTAGCGCAGCCAGTCGCGCGTGCGCCCGAGTATTCTGACGTGATGCGGGTTTAACCCGACTTCTTCCTGCAATTCGCGATACATCGCGAGTTCCGGGGTTTCACCCGGCTTGATACCACCCTGCGGAAACTGCCACGAATGCTCTTTGACGCGCTTGCCCCAGAAGGCTTCGTTTTTCCAGTTACATATGATGATGCCGACGTTGGGGCGATATCCGTCACGATCAATCATGTGAATCACCCTAGCTAGGTTCTATCTGATTAGATTCTTTCACAAATTTATCAAGATTGAAAGCCGTGGCGCGTAGCAGGCTGCTTAGATCAGCAGCCTGTCGCCATCGTGCGGATTCATGACCGCAAGTTCCTGAACAAAACGCGTAAATTCCAGTCCAAGTGCGGTTTCGAGCGCTTGCGCGCGCGCGCGCAAGTCGTGCCACGCCGGCTGGCCCGGACTTTTCTTGAACGCGATCGCAACCACGTTGCCGGGCTTACCTGCAGGCAGACACGCAACCCGATGATCGAAAGCGTTGGCGATGCGCTCAACGCAGCCCGTGAAGCTGCGGTCGCCGCCCCACAGGTTGACGACGAGGGTGCCGGAGTCGCCAAGCGCACGCGCGCAATCGCGGTAAAACGTTTGCGTCGCCAGCGCGGCGACCTGCGATTCGGCATCGTAACCGTCGACCATGATTACGTCGGCGCGCAGTTGGGCATTGCTTAGGAAGGATGCTCCGTCTGCGATCACGATCTTGAAGCGCTCGTCGTCCGCGGGCACCTGAAAAAACTGGCGCGCCACGGCTACCACGCGAGGATTGACCTCGACCGCAGACGCCCGCACCTGCGGCAGATTATGATAAATGAATTTGGCAAGCGAGCCGCCGCCGAGGCCCACCATCAGCACCTCATGCGGGTCGGGGTTGAACAGCAGGAACGCCATCATACTGCGCGTATATGAGATCTCGAGCGCATTCGGACGCGTAACGCGCATTGCGCTCTGGATAGTATCGCTGCCGATATGCAGCGCGCGCACGCCGAATTTTTCGCTGATATAAACCGACTCGTTGTCCTCCTCGGGTTTACGTATGCGCCAGCTCTGAAAGAATTTCATGGTCAGGTTTTCTTCCGGGAATACTCATTGGTTCGGTAGAATAAGGACTTTTGGGGATTTCGAATAGTCATGCGCGTATCGCAGTTTTTCCTGTCGACGCAGAAAGAAGCGCCGTCCGAAGCCGAGCTCGTAAGCCACAAGCTGATGCTGCGCGCCGGACTCATCAGGCGCGTCGCCGGCGGCATCTACACCATGATGCCGATGGGTCTGCGCGTGATGCGCAAGGTGGAAGCGATTGTGCGCGAGGAAATGAACCGCGCCGGCGCAGTCGAGATCAGCATGCCGGTGGTGCAGCCGGGTGAATTATGGCAGGAGTCAGGCCGCTGGCAGGCGTACGGCCCGGAGCTGCTGCGATTCAAGGACCGCCATCAGCGCGATTTCGTGCTGCAGCCCACCTCCGAAGAAGTCGTCACCGACATCGCGCGAAACGAAGTCAAAAGCTATCGCCAGCTGCCGGTGCACTTCTATCAGATCCAGACCAAATTCCGCGACGAAAGAAGGCCGCGCTTCGGCGTAATGCGCGGACGCGAGTTCGTGATGAAGGACGGGTATTCCTTTCATGCGACCTATCAGGATCTCGAACGCGAATATCGCAGCATGTACGACACCTATACCCGTATCTTCTCCCGGATCGGCCTCAAGTTTCGCGCCGTGGCGGCCGATACCGGCTCGATTGGCGGCACCGGCTCGCACGAGTTTCACGTGCTGGCGGACTCGGGCGAGGACGCGATCGCGTTCTGTCCCGGTTCGGACTATGCGGCCAATGTTGAGCTCGCCGAGGCGGCGCCACCGCAGGCGCCGCGCGCCGCACCCACGCAGACGATGCAAAAAGTAGCGACGCCACGCAAGACCACGTGCGAAGAGGTAGTGGCGCTTCTCAAGCTTCCGCTACAACAAAGTGTAAAAGCCGTGGCAGTCATCCGCGAGGCGGTTGCGCCTGGCGCAAGCGGTCGATTGACTTTGATTCTGCTCCGCGGCGATCACACGCTGAACGAGATAAAAACCCAAAAACTCATAGGTCAATTTCGTTTTGCCCAGGAAAACGAGATTAGGGAATCGTTCCGATGCATGCCGGGATACATCGGTCCTATCGGCAACCAAGCGGCGGATATTTCGCGCATCGCCATCTACGCCGACCGCACCGTCGCCAACATGAGCGATTTCGTGTGCGGCGCAAATGAAGAGGGCTTCCATTTAATCAATGTCAACTGGGGCCGCGACCTGCCGGAGCCGGCGAGGATCGAGGATTTCCGCAACGTTGTGGCCGGCGATCTCAGCCCCGATGGCAAAGGCGTGCTCGAAATCTGCCGCGGCATCGAGGTCGGGCATATTTTCCAGTTGCGCACCAAGTATTCCGAAATGCTGAACTGCGCTTATCTCGACGAGACGGGAAAGCAGCGCGCGATGGAAATGGGTTGTTACGGCATCGGCATCACTCGCATCGTGGCCGCCGCGATCGAGCAGAACAACGACGCGCGCGGTATCATCTGGCCGCCGCCGATTGCGCCGTTCGAGCTCGCAATCGTCCCGATCGGCATGGGCAAGAGCGCTGGAGTGCGTGAAACCGTGGAAAAGCTCTACACTGAGCTAACCGCTGCTGGCATCGAAGTGCTGCTCGATGATCGCAACGAGCGCCCCGGCGTGATGTTCGCCGACATCGAGCTGATCGGCATTCCGCACCGCATCGTGGTCGGCGAGCGCGGTCTCAAGCAGGGCCAGCTCGAATATCAGGGACGGCGCGACAACGACGCGCAGCCGATCGCGCTCGCCGACGCGATCGCTGCGGTCAAATCCCGTGTATGCGCGGCCTGAAGACACTCGCAGTGGCGGCGCTCGCGGTGTTGGCGCCTCTCGCGTTCGCAGGCAATCAGAAATACGAACCGCTGTCGACGAGCGTGCAGGCCGCGCTGCATCAGGCCATCAGTGACCAGGCGACGCCGTTTCTGGCCTTCGGCAGCGTGGAAGAAGCGCGCGCGTGGCTCAATGCGATGTCGAAGAAGCTCGAGCGCCGCATGCCCGACCAGCGTATGCGCGAGGAGTTTCTCGTCACCGTGCATTATGAAGCCAGGCGTGCCGGGCTCGACCCGCAACTCGTGTTGGGCTTAATCCAGGTCGAAAGCAATTTCCGCAAGTACTCGGTATCCAGTGCCGGCGCGCGCGGCTTTATGCAGGTAATGCCGTTCTGGCTCAAGCTGATCGGCACGCGCGATCAAAATCTTTTCCACCTGCGCACCAATCTGCGCTATGGCTGCACCATCCTGCGTTATTACCTCGATGTCGAGCATGGCGACTACTTCCGCGCGCTCGGCCGCTATAACGGAAGCCTTGGCAAGCCCGAATATCCCACGACGGTCGTACGTGCATGGACCAGCAATTGGAGATATCCGGCAAACGCGTAGCAGACTGGCGCACGCCCTTAAACAGCCTTGATGCCGCCCCGAGATGTTGCGGCCGCGGCATCGTCGATGTGGTTCTCTTCAACCTGGCTGAAAAGCTCACCGAGCGACATTTGCATGTGATCGGTGATGCGCGAAGATATGCCATAGACGAGCGTCTCGAGCTCCGGGTCAGCATGACGTGCCGGCACGTGCGCGTCGCTGTGAAACACAAACAGTCGGTAGACGTCTTTAAGCTTGATCGCGGTGATGTCGCGGCTCAGCACCCAGCCGTCCGTCCCGCAACGCGCCACCCACGTAGCACCCACCAGCGCGTTAAGAATTCCCTCGAGGTGATCGAGTCGAACCTTGACCACCGGATGCAACTGCGACAGCGTGACGATTTCGCCGGTCTGATGCGCACGCCACAGGATCTTGAGTATCTGCAATGCGTCGAACAGATCGCTGCCCGGCACCGGCTCCGATTGCCCTGCGTGTTCGCGCCATTCGGGGAGCACAGCGACCAGTACCGCGCCGCCGATCACTATCAGCCATGACAAATAAATCCATAGCAGGAAGATCGGCACTGCCGCGAATGCGCCGTACACCATCGTGTACGCGGGAAAATGGGTGACGTAGATGCCGAATCCCTGTTTCATGACTTCAAAACCCGCGCCCGCCGCGATGCCCCCGATCAGCGCGTCGCGTTTCAAAACCGGCCGGTTCGGCATCATGAAATAGAGCAGCGCGAATGCCGTCGAGGTCAGCAACAAGGGCACGAACCTGAGCAGCGCAATACTCATGCCCGGCACCTCATCGACGAGGTTGAGCGAAAGTGTGAGCAGATAAGAAGTCAGCGAAAGGCTGGCGCCGACGCACAGCGGCCCGATCGTCAGCACCGTCCAATAGACCACTATGCGCTGCACCAGCGGACGCGGGCGCGACACGCGCCAGATGCGGTTGAATGCCGCATCAATGGTCAGCATCAGCAACAGCGCGGTGACGCCGATGAAACCCAGACCGACGGCAGTAAGACGCGATGCGTTCGCGGAAAACTTCTCGGCGTAGGACGTAATCAGATCGGCCGACTGGGGCAGCAGGTTCTCCATCACGAAGCCCCGCAGTTGTTCGGTAAACGACTCGAATACCGGAAACGCCGACACCAGAGCCAATGCGATAGTGACGGTAGGCACGACCGCCAGCAGCGTCGTGAACGTCAGGGCGCTCGCGGTCTGACCGCAGCGGTCTTCGATAAAGCGCCGTCCGACAATTCGCATCAGTTCGATCAGTGGAGCGTCTTGCGCCATAGGCAATGCCCGTGAATTGAGCTGCTATATAATACTCGCGAAACTCAGCCCCGCCGATGAAAGAAATCCTTGTCCTATATTACAGCCAGTACGGCGCCGTCAAACAGATGGCGCAACTCATTGCACGCGGCATCGAACTGACATCTGGAATATCTGCGCGCGTACGCACCGTGCCCAAGATCTCCGCTGTATGCGAAGCGGTTGAAAACGCCGTGCCCGATTCGGGCGCGCCTTATGTTCAGTTGAAGGATCTCGAAGAATGCAGCGGGCTCGCGCTTGGCTCGCCAACGCGATTTGGCAATATGGCGGCGCCGCTCAAATATTTTCTCGATTCGACCTCGGCGCTGTGGTTAAAGGGCGTGCTCGCGGGCAAACCGGCGGCGGTGTTCACTTCGACGAGCTCGCTGCACGGCGGCCAGGAAACCACCTTGATCTCGATGATGTTGCCGCTTATGCATCACGGCATGTTGATGGTCGGGCTGCCTTACACCGAGCCCGAGCTGATCTCGACCGTGAGCGGCGGCACGCCGTACGGCGCGAGCCATGTCGCCGGCGCCACAAGCGACCGCGCCATCACGGAAGAAGAGAAAAAGCTTTGCATCGCGCTCGGCAAGCGTCTCGCCGAAATCGCGCTGCGCCTGGAAAAATGAAGAAGGTTCCGAGGCGCGGCGCTATTTGCGCGGCCGGCGGCGCGGCGTGCTCGCCGAACAGGAAACCGGAATCGTTGCCCGCATGAATACCGAACACGCGCACGACCTGCGCGATTTTTGCCGCCATCGGGCGCGCGCGCGATGAAACCTATCGCTGCGCTTTATTTTGCGTGCGTGGCGAGCCTGATCGCGCTGATTTTTCTGGGTCTCGCCTGGGAGTTGTGGCTTGCGCCGTTGCGGGCCGGCGGTTCGCTGCTGGCGCTGAAAGTCTTGCCGCTGCTGCTGCCGCTCTTCGGCATTCTGCGCGGAAACATTTATACCTATCAATGGTCGTCAATGCTGATACTCGCTTTTTTTGCCGAAGGCGCGGTGCGCGCGTGGTCCGATCACGGTTTGTCGGCGCGCCTCGCCGTCGCGGAGATTGCGCTTACGCTTGTTTTTTTCTCGAGCTGCGTGTTGTACGTGCGGCTTGCCGCGCGCAAAGTTTGACGCGGTGCGAGAAGTGGCGTCCACACGAAATTGTGCTGTTTCGTCGATCCGTACCGTATGATTCACCAAAAGCATGTTAATCAATGGCACTGCGCGCCGCGGTGCTCTCCACAGCGATGCCGAAAGACAAGCTACTCTCCAGACCAACCTCAAGAGGACGTTCATGCCCGACATGGCTAATGATTGGAACACGGTCCGCCACGATCTCGATAAATCCGCCAATTTTCACGAAATCTGCAACTCACCGTGGTACACGGACGCGGTCTACGAAAAATTTTCGGACGAGGAATTCGCGCGCCGGCACGCGCTCGCGCGCGAACTGATGACACGCGACGGGTTCGACGCGCTGATCCTGTGCGGCAGCCCGAACATCTACAGTCACGGCAGCGGCGTGACATGGGGCTGCGGCCTTATCGACGCGCGCGGCATGGCTCAGTACATGGTGCTGCCGCGCAAAGGCGAGCCGACCTTGATTTACCCGCATCCGGGGTGCCACATCGAAGCCGCGCGCAAAATGGTATCGATCCGCGACGTGCGCGGCGGCCAGCACGGGCACTACGGCAGGGCCGTGGCGGAACGATTGATCGAGCTTGGCCTGCAAACGAGCCGCATCGGAATCACCGCCGCCGACCGCACCGGACCCGAGTACATGGGCGTCAACGCTTACCTTGAAATGAAGCAGCATCTGCCGCAGGCGACTTTCGTGTTTTTGCCGCTGCTGCTGCACGAACTGACGTACCGCAAAAGCCCTGAAGAAATTCGCGCCATGGCCAAAGCAGGCGAACTCGCAATCAAGGCCCAGCTCGCCGTGGCCGCCGCAGCGCGGCCGGGTGTGCGCGAATACCAGCTTGCGGCGGCCGCCACGCACGCCGTGCTCGACGGCGGCGGTCAGGTTCATCTGTTGATGATCGGCTCGACCTCGATGCGCGATCCGCGTCTGATTTTTCCCAACCCGAATCCGTCGCAACGCATACTGCGCGAGGGCGATATCATCCTGTCCGAACTTGCCATGACGTATATGGGGTACACCGCCAAGATCGGGCACCCGGTGACGCTGGGACGGCCGACGCCGAAATACGATGCGTTCTTCAAGGACGTCGTCGTGAATGGCTTTAAAACGATCCACGCTGAACT
Source organism: Burkholderiales bacterium (assembly GCA_036003485.1). Classification (GTDB taxonomy): domain Bacteria; phylum Pseudomonadota; class Gammaproteobacteria; order Burkholderiales; family SG8-41; genus PALSA-1004. Next base: position 7,794 of record DASYSI010000025.1, read on the forward strand.
CGGGCCCGGCAAATCGCTTGAGTCGGTGCGCAAGGCAGCCTCCGGCGTGTTCCGGCAGAAAGGCGCGCAGTCGCGGCCGATCGTGATGCACGGCCACGACCTGATCACTTCGCTGCCGTTCATCTCGCTCGACGAGGTAAAAGGCGAACCGTACGACATGGTCATGCAGCCGGGAATGGCCTACGGCATCGAGATCACGCCCGTGAGCGCAGATGGCACCTTTGGCATATTCTTTTCACGCTCCTTCGCGATTATCGAAGGCGGCGTACAGGCGCTGACGCCTTACCCGGTCGATGAAATCATCGTTGCGGGCTGACACGCCGCATAAACATCCGGAGCTCGCTTAATTGCAAACCCGAAAGTTAATTGGTTTAACGCTAATACTCGCGGCGGCGTGCAACGCGCCGCATGCGCGCGCGGCAGATCCGGTCAGCGCTTACCCCGACCGTCCGATCCGGCTGATGATGCCGAATGCACCGGGCAGCGCAAATGACACGATGGGACGCATCCTCGCCGCCAAGCTCGGCGATGCGCTGGGCCAGCAGATCATCGTCGACAACCGCGCCGGCGCGGGCGGCATACTGGGAATGGAAATCGGCAAGAACGCCAACCCCGACGGCTACACGCTGATTTCTCCGTCCACCGCGGCGACGTCAATTGCGCCGCACATCCACAAAAAACTGCCGTACGATCCGGTCAAGGACTACGAATTCATTTCGCTGTTCGCGGTCATGCCCAACATCCTCGTGGTCAACCCGAGTTTGCCGCCGAAAACCGTCAAGGAGTTTATCGACTACGCCAAGTCGGTGGGCAGCAAACTCAACATGGCATCAGCGGGTACCGGCGCGCAAAGCCATCTGAGCGGCACTGCGTTCATGAGTGCGGCAGGCATCGACTCGGTGCACGTCCCGTACAAAGGCGGCGGCGCTTCGGTCGGCGCGACGGTTGCCGGAGAATCGCAGTGGACATTCACCCCGGCAGCAGCGGTGATGTCGCTGATCAAATCCGGGCGCTTGCGTGCGCTCGGCCACAGCCTCCCCAAGCGTACGCCGCTTCTCGGCGACATGCCGGCGATCGCGGAAACCATTCCCGGCTTCAGTTACAGCGGCTGGTATGGACTGACCGCGCCCAAAGGAACTCCCAGGGCGATCATAAACACCCTGCGCTCGAATCTGATCAAGGTCGCCGGCAATGCCGAATTCAAAGAACTGATTTCAGCACAGGCGGCGGAAGTTGTGACGAACACGCCCGAGCAGTTCCGCAAATTCGTGCAGGACGACATCGTTCAAACGGGTAAAGCTGTGAAAGCTGCTGGATTGAAAGCGGAGTAGTCGCAAGGCTGTTGACCGGGTGGCGGCACAACGGGTGGAATTTCATTTGCCTTCGAGTTTTTATTTCACATTAACTGGCTCTTATGCACGCGCTTTCACCACATAAACGGAATGTCCTCGCAACTGTTGGTATCGGAATTCTTTTTATTACGCTCAGCCTCGTTGGGCCCAACGGTTCCAAAATGGAGGCAGAATTTCGATGCGCGCCCGACTTCATGCTGGAAGCGGTCTACGTAGACATGCTTATTTGCTCAAAGGCCATGGATGCGTCAACAGGGAGAGGGTGTAGCTGTAGCCGGCCAGACAATCCATGGGCTAGTTGGTATTTCGACTACTTCGTTCCTCCCGCTATCGGCGTCGTCGCCTGGATATTCTTAATTGGTTCCCTCGGAATGCGAATTGGGCTATTGAATGCCGGATTCTGGGGTGCGATATTGCTTCTCGGCATCTACTATGCGTTTACGAACCCCGAAGGCATCGAAGGTTTAGTTCTCTCGTTTGGACACCTGGTCTATGTAGCATTGATGGCCAGTGTTGT
>DASYSI010000026.1:0-2003 GCA_036003485.1 Burkholderiales bacterium
CCGAGCTGATGCCGCGCATTCCGACGGTTGCGGAATCCGGTTTTCCGGGATTCGAGGCGCTGAACTGGTTCGGCGCGGTGGCCCGTTCCGCAACGCCGAAAAACGTAATCCAGCAATTGAATGTGGAGATGGCGAAAGCCCTGCAGGCTACCGAAGTGAAAGAAACGCTGCTCAAACAGGGGCTCGCCCCGGCCGCGCTCAGTCCGGAAGCGTTCGATGCATTCATGAAAGCGGAGACGCAGCGTAACGAGCGCGTGATCAAGGCGTTGAACCTTGGGATCGAATGATCGCCTCAACCGAAGGCGAGGCTCCAACTTTGTGGTCCGTCGTTAATCGACGCGTATCCCCGCAGCTTTGACCACCTTAGCCCATTTCGCCATTTCGGAATTGATGTAAGCGGCAAATTCTTCGGGCGTGTTGCTCATGGGCTCGGCGCCGATCGAGTAGAGCCGCTCGCGTGCGTCCGGTTCGCGCAACGCGCGCGCTACTTCAGAATTCAGGCGCAGCACGATCTCTCTCGGCGTTCCGGCCGGTGCGAGTAACCCGTACCATGAGTTCACCTCGAAACCGGTGAGGCCTGCCTCCGACATGGTCGGTATGTCGGGCGCGCCCTGCCAGCGCTTGAGCGTCGTGACTGCCAGCGCGCGCAGGCGGCCCGCCTTTACCGCCGGCAGGCCGGTCACGATGCCATCGAACATCAGCGATAACTGACCGCCGATGATTTCCGCGTGCGCAGGCGCGAGACCCTTGTACGGTATGTGCGTGACCTTGATGCCTCCCATCATGTTCATCAATTCACCCGCGAAATGCGATGCGGTGCCGCTGCCCGACGAACCGTAGGTGAGCTGGTTGGGCCGCGGTTTGGCGAACGCGATCAGCTCCTTGACCGAGTTGGCTGGAATCGACGGGTGCACGACGAGCAGGTTCGCGATCGAGGCGAACAGAAGAATGGGCGCGAAGTCCTTCACGGCATCGAACGGGAGCTTCGGATACAGGATGGGATTGACCGCATGCGCGAATGCCGGTTCGATCAGCGTATAGCCGTCGGGCGGCGCTTTCGCCGCGATCTCGGTGGCGATGTTGCCGCCGGCGCCGGGCCGGATGTCGACGATCACCTGCTGTCCCCATTTCTCGGTGAGCTTTTGCGCGATCGTGCGCGCCGCGACGTCGCTCGGTCCGCCTGCGGCGAAACCCACCAAGAGACGGATCGGTTTCGCCGGATATTGCTGGGCGAGGACGCAGGGTGCGCCGGCGATCAGCAGCCCGGTGCATGGAACTGCGCAGCGAAGAAATATTTTCATGTTCTGTCGCTCCAATGCGGCGAATTTCAACCATACCATATGAGTAACGAGTTCGGGACCTGCGTTACTGCAGCGCCTGCTTAACCGCGCCGACGACATCACGCACGACACTCCCGCACTGTGCTCCCGGCGTTTGACCGGCTGTGTCGATCGAGTGCATGATTCGCCGCGACGCCCACAGATAGGAGATCATCATGCCGCGCATCACCCCGCTCACCACCAAGTCCCAACTTGCGCCCGAGCACCACTCAGTCGCAGACGCCGTCGTTAAAGTGTTCGGTCAAATCGGCGGGCCGTTCAGCATGCTGCTCCACAGTCCGCAGCTCGCCGAGCGGGTGCTTCCGCTGGTCAGCTTCTTTCGCGAGATAACCATCGTCGAGCCGAAGCTGCGCTCGGTCGCCATCCTGACTGCGGCGCGCGAGCGCGAATCGGAATACGTGTGGGCAGCCCAGGTGGTCCAGGCGCGCCGCAACGGCGTACCCGATCAGGTCATCGACCTCATACGGTCGAAGGGCGATCCAGCCAAGTTTTCAGCCGACGAGCGCGAGATCGTGACTTATACCCGGCAGCTCATACGCACGAACCGCGTCGACCAGGCCAGCTTCGACGCGCTCAAAAACGTTCACGGCGCGCAGTGGATGGTCGAGCTGACTGCAGCCATGCACTTCTATGTCTTCGTATCGGGGATCGCCAACGCATTCG
>DASYSI010000027.1:0-2199 GCA_036003485.1 Burkholderiales bacterium
CTGTGCGCGCTACGTTCCAGACGGATGCGAACCGAGCGCCCGATGCAGCTCGGCATCGTGCGTCCGGAAATGAAGTGTGAACCATGCGTCCAGTCGTCCCGTCAGGCCGGCCGCGTCGAACTCTTCACCATGTTCAAATCCATCCATGATGTCGCGCAACTCATCGAGCAATCGCTCATGATCCTGTTTGTGCGGCCCAAGTCGGCCGCATGCATGGTCGCGCATGAACTTTTCTTCGAGGGCGAAGTGAGCGGATATTCCCTTGAGCAGATCGCCGAAAAAGGCGGGAACGCTTTGCTTGGAATCGCTAGCACCAAGCTTTTGCTCCAGCTGATTGATCAACTCTATGAGCTGCTTGTGCTCGTAGTCGACCGCCTCAATGCCGACGCTGTATTCGTCCTTCCAGTGGAGTAGTGGCATGGCTCGTCTCCCGTCGAAGCAGCTTGTCTGCGCTCGCGTTTCCCTTCAAGTCCCGAGCGGCGATAGTTATGACGCTTCCATCCCCGATCCGTCAAAACAGACTTGCGGCGGAGCTTTCGTCTCGCCTTGACTTAGGTCAATCCGGCGCCGGCGAAATGTGAATTATCTTTGTGACGATTGCTTCGGCGGCGAAACAGATGTTGCCTACTTTGCTGAAATACCTTGACCGGCGGGTTCCGCGCTACACCAGCTATCCGACGGCTATGCAATTCGGCCCTGAGATCGACGCTCGCGCCTACGAGCGTTGGCTCGCGACTTTCTCCGACACGACGCCGGTCTCATTTTATGTTCATGTGCCCTTCTGTGCGCAGCTGTGTCTCTATTGCGGCTGCCACACCACTGCGGTGCGTCATTACGCGCCCATTCAAGCTTATGCCGAATTACTCTTGCGCGAAATCGCTATTGTAGGCGGCTTCTTGGGCGGTCGATCGGCGAGTCACTTGCACTGGGGAGGCGGTACGCCAACCATGTTGGCGGCGCACGATTTTCGCGCGATCATGGCGGCGCTGCGGGCCAACTTCACATTCGCGTCAGCGGCCGAAATCACGATCGAGATCGATCCCCGCACGGTGACCAGGGAATACGTAACCCAGTTAGCAGAAGCCGGTATCACGCGGGCGAGCCTTGGGGTTCAGGATTTCGACGCGCGCGTGCAGATGGCGGTCAATCGCGAGCAGAGTTTCGAACGGACCGCACGCGTCGCCGACTGGCTGCGACGCGCCGGGATCGGCAGTATCAATCTCGATCTGATGTATGGCTTGCCATATCAGAGTACGGCGTCGGTCGAGGCGACAGCGCACCGGGCGCTGGCGCTCGATGCAGATCGGATCGTGTTGTTCGGCTACGCCCACGTTCCGTGGATGAAGCGCCATCAGCGGCTTATTCCCGAGGCGGCGCTGCCCGGCAGCAGCGAGCGGTTCGCGCAGAGCCGCGCCGCGGCCGACGTGTTGATCGCCTCCGGCTATCAGCCGATCGGGCTTGACCATTTCGCCAAGGCCGATGACCTCATGGCGCAGCGACAGCGCGCTGGCCGCCTGCGGCGCAATTTCCAGGGCTATACGACTGATGAATCGCGGACACTGATCGGCTTCGGCGCCTCGGCCATCGGGACCTTTCCTGACGGATACGTCCAAAACACGCCGAGTGCCGTCGCTTATCGAACGGCCATCCGGGCCGGAGGACTTGCCGCGGCACGCGGATGCGCGTTGACGGAGGATGATCGGCTTCGGCGCGATGTGATCGAACGTCTGATGTGCGACCTCTATGTGGATCTCGCTGAGCGCTGCGCGGCGCACAACAGCTCCGCAGATGGCTTTGCCGCCGAATTAGCCAAGCTGGACGCGCTCGCGAATGACGGGCTCGTCGAACGATCCGGCTACATGATCAGCATCCCCGAGCGAGCGCGGCCATTCATCCGCACAATCTGCGCGGCGTTCGACGCTTACCTTTCAGAGGATGAAACGCGGCTTTCGCGGGCGTCGTGATGAAGCTGAGCTTACAGGTCTCGATCAACGTGCAGATGCACGCAACGTAAGCTGTGCTGCGTACAAACCTGACCTCTTCAAGGTCAATGGGGTCAGGCTTGCACCCAGTTTCGGGTTGAGGGGCGCGTCGGGATTGGAGTGGCGAACGTCCGCGTTTCGGCCACCCCTATTTTGACTGCCGGGCTCCGAGCGCTGAATGCGGGGCAGCAGACCATGACCCTGTGCCAGTCGCTAA
>DASYSI010000028.1:0-1841 GCA_036003485.1 Burkholderiales bacterium
CGTTGGCATGCTCGTCGAGCAGGCCGCCGAGTCGTTTCTCATCTGGCGCGGTGTGCGGCCTGATACGCGGCCGGTTTTGGACAGATTGCGGCGGAACTAGCAGGCTGATGCAGCACCCGCTGGGAGCCGCGTTTGCGCGAAAAGTGCTCAGACGCAAGGCGCGCGACGAAGGTCGAACGCTCGTTCTGTTCGACGAGGGGCGCAACGCCGCAGCTGGGCACTTTTCGTGCAAACCCTTCGGGGCGGTGCTTGGCGGGGCCCGCCGCAGCGGCCGCGCCAAGGCAACGGCGCAGCGCAGGCGGGCCACACGATCGCGCTCCCCGGTCATGCTTCGCTCCGTCTACGGCCCGCGCGATCGTCTGCTTTGTTGCGAGCCTTGCGAATAGCCATGTTATTCGTCTGCGGCTCGCATCGCGCATCTCACCCCGCCAAGCAGCGCCGCGGCCCCATGGGGTTCTGCATCAGCCTGGCTAGGCCCTGATCAGATCGACCGGCGCGAAGCGGCCGTTTAACGCGACCACCGAATTGACACCCCACCACCGGTCGAGCGCGGTCGAGTAGAGATCCCGGAAATCGACCCCAAACGGCAGATTGCCGTTGCCGTCGAGGCGGGATAGCGCCGGTGGCGAGCCATAGAGGCCGCCCTTAACACGTCCGCCGAGCACGAAATGCGCATTGGCGGTACCGTGGTCAGTACCCGCGCTCTGGTTTTCCTTCGGCCGGCGTCCGAATTCGCAATAGGTCATCATGAGCGTCGAATCCCAGCGCCCGATTTCCTGCATCGCGCTGCGCATCGCGATGAGCCCCTCGGCGAGTTCTTTCAACAGACGCTCTTGCGTGCCCCGCTGGTTGCTATGAGTATCGAAGCCGTTGTGCGATACCTTGACCGCGGCAACCCCGGCTTTGCTCGCAATCACTTGCGCAGCAGTTTTCATCGCATTGCCGAGTTGATGGTTCGGAAATTCGGCGCGAAAAGTGTAATTCGCATTGAGTGTGGATGCCGCCTGCTTCACGTCGTGCTCGACTTTGAGCAGATGGTTGAGCGCGGCATTGCGCGAGGTGCCTTCAGTGCTCGCAAGCCTCGACTGGCGCAAGAACTGCTCGGTATTGGACAGCGCCAGCGCGCGCGTGCTTCCACCGGCGAGCGGCCCCATCTCGCTCGAGCCGACGACAACGCCGTCGGCCGCATACGACTTCGGGACCGGCGAATCTGCGAATGCACGCGCAAGCCACCCATCGTGCAGGTATTCGCTGCTTTTTGACGCGGTGTCCCAGATTTCGATCGAACGGAAATGCGAAAGGTTTGCGCCCGGGTAGCCGACGCTTTGTACCACCGCCAGCTCATGGTTTTGCCACAGCGTCATCAGCGGCTGCAGCGAGGGGTGCAGCCCGCTGCTGGCGTCGAGCTGGAGCACCTGGTCGCGCGCGATCGCGATACGCGGACGCAGGCTGTAATACTCCATGTCAGCGTACGGCACCACGGTATTCAAACCGTCGTTGCCGCCTTTCAGTTCGACCAGAACGAGCAGGTTGTCATAGCGCCCGGGCGGTCCGGCGAGCGCAAATTGGGGCATTCCCGCGATCGCGGCGGCACCCCCGATTGCAGTCAGAAATTCGCGTCTGTCCATACGTTCCCGCTTCCGTTTTTGGTTCTTACTTCAATTGATACGCCGGGTCGAGCACCATTTGTCGCAGCAGCTCGATTCCCGTCACACCCGCCACCGGCGCGCTGACCGGCTCTGACGCGAGCACTACTTTCAATACCGGATCGCCGGGCCGGAACTGAGAAAGCCATTTGTCGCCGTCAAAATTAATGTCCATCATCGCGCGCGCAAAACGTT
>DASYSI010000029.1:0-21601 GCA_036003485.1 Burkholderiales bacterium
CCGCCGCCATCGCGAAACAGGGCCGTCACCGTGTCCGCTGAAGTGTGTGTATCGATCGAGCGCGACACCGACATCATTACGGCGCGCCAGCGAGGCCGCGAGATTGCGGCGGCGGCCGGATTCTCCAGCACGGACCAGACGATCACCGCGCTCGCGATCTCCGAGATTGCGCGCAACATCGTTACTTACGCACAGCGTGGCAAAGTCACCGTCAGCCGCCTCGACGAAGGCGGGCGCAGCGGCATCCTGATCGTCGCTCAGGATGATGGTCCGGGCATTCCCGACACCGAGCTCGCCTTGCGCGATGGCTACTCGACCGGCAGAAGTCTGGGTGTCGGACTCCCCGGAGCAAAGCGCGTGATGGACGAATTCGAGCTGGTTTCAGCCCCGGGCAAGGGTACCACGATCACGATGAAGAAATGGCGCCGCTAAGCAATATTGCGCCGGAGGCATGTCCGATCATCGAGTGGGGGTGGGCGGGCAGCGCGCTCGAAGCGCAATCCGGCGATCTCCACGTCGTTGTGCCGTTCTCCGGCGGCGCGCTGGTCGCCCTCATCGACGGGCTCGGACACGGACCGGAGGCGGCGGATGCCGCAATCGCTGCAGCTTCGTTGCTGGAAGCCTATGCAAGCGACCCGGTACTCACGCTTATCCAGCGATGCCACGCAGGCCTGCGCAAGACGCGCGGGGCCGTAATGAGCATCGCCTCTTTCAACTCGCGCGACTCATCGATGAGCTGGACGGGTGTGGGCAACGTTGACGGTATTCTGGTTCGCCTGAGCGCCAGACCGGAACAACGCGACGAAGCCATTGCGGTACGCGGCGGCGTCGTCGGCTATCAACTCCCGCCGCTCCAAGCCAAAACGCTGCCCGTTTCGCCGGGCGACACTTTGATCATGGCAACGGACGGGATCCGAAGCGGCTTCGCTGCACGCCTTGCGATCGGGCACGATCCGCAGGAAATCGCAGAGTCCATCCTCGCCCGCTTCGGCAAGAGATCCGACGACGCACACGTTATCGTCACCCGCTACCTGGGAAGCAGCCTCCCATGAGTGAGCGACTGGACAAGTTTGGGCGCGAGTACATCGCGGCGCTTGAAGCGTACCTCAAAGCAGTCGACGAGTCCGCACTCAGCCGCGCCTATGAGCTCGGCCGGCGCGCGATGATCGAAGGTCTGGGTGTTCTGGACATGGCTCTGCTTCACCGCACTGCGCTGGAAGATCTGGTGTTGTCTGCGCCGGCGACCGAGCAACGCCGCTTTGCGCAGGCCGCGGCGAACTTTTTCAATGAGCTGCTGTCGTCCTTCGAAATGTCGTTCCGCGGCTACCGCGGAGCGAACGAGGAGCTGCAACGCCTCAACGAGACGCTGCGACAACAGAAGGAAACGGTCGAGAGCGCCAACCGCGAACTGGAGTCGTTCAGTTATTCGGTATCCCACGATCTGCGTGCTCCGCTGCGCACGATTGACGGTTACAGCCAGATGCTTCTCGAAGATTGTGCGGACGCGCTCGGCGATGAGGGGAAGAGATACCTGCGGCATGTCCGTGAGGCTACGCAATACATGGCACAGCTCATCGACGCCCTGCTGTCGCTCGCGCGCGTTACGCGCGGCGAGATTCATCGCATCGAGGTGGACTTGACTGCGCTGGCGCGTGGAATCGCCGAGCGCGTGCAAAATGCTGCACCCGGGCGTGACGGCCACTTCATCATCAACGAGGGCGTGCGTGCGAACGGCGATGCGCGCCTGCTCGCCGTGCTCCTCGAGAACCTCCTCGGCAACGCCTGGAAATTTACGTCCAAGCGTACGCAGGCGCAGATCACTTTCGGTTGCGAGGAACGCGACGGCAAACCGACATACTTCGTTCAGGACAATGGGGCGGGTTTCGACATGGCATTCGCGGCGAAGCTGTTCGGACCTTTCCAGCGCCTTCATTCGCGGAACGAGTTCGAGGGTACCGGGATCGGTCTCGCGACCGTGCAGCGTGTCGTCCATCGGCATGGCGGTCAATTGTGGGCCGAAGGCAAGATCGATGAGGGCGCCACGTTCTTCTTCACGCTTGGCGGGCAGAATCCATGATGGATCGCGCCAGTCCCGAGAATCGGGTCTGCGTACGTATCCGCGATGAATCCGACGTAGGCGTAGCCCGGCGGCGCAGTCGTGAGCTGGCTGCACAGCAGGGTCTATCCGAGGCCGCGGCCGAGGCACTCGCGACTGCAGTCACTGAGATCGCGCGCAATATCGTCGTTCACGCGGGAAGCGGCGAGATTGTTTTCGGCGCGGTCGCGGATGCGACGAGGCAAGGCGTGATTGTGACTGCACGCGACACCGGATCGGGCATTCCCGACATCGAGCAGGCAATGCAAGATGGATTCTCCACGTGCAGTGGTCTGGGATTCGGTCTTCCCGGCGCGCGGCGACTCGTGGACGAGTTCGAAATCGAATCGAACGTCGGCACCGGAACGACAGTCACCCTGCGCAAATGGGCGTGAGCGTGATCACGATAAGCAGGCACAACGATACCGCGATCTTCTGCGCGGAAGAGAATGCGAAGGAACAAGAGCTGACGCTGCGCGCGCATCTCTAGAGCAGCATCGGCGACAGCTTCATGTCGTTCCGGCCGCGTGATAGCCGCATGCCGCCGGCATAGCTTGTTCGATCTTTCATAGACAGCCCGCTAGTCCCGTAGTATCTTTTACGCACTCGGGTCGTCGCAGCGCATCCGGCCATCGCAATCCGTGGCGTTTATATAAGTTGAAACACTGCCGCGACATAACTGGAAGGGGATTATGTTGACCAAACGTCTTCAGCAGGCAATGCTGGCGTTACTTGCCTTAGCTGCGATTTCCGCCTATCCCGCGCAGCCAGCTCAGAAAAAGGACCTCATTCCGTCGCCGACGGAAAAAGACTGGCTCGCGATATCCAAGCTGCCCGACTGGAGTGGCATCTGGGTTCCGATGACCAAGGATCAGGACGCCCAGATCAAATCGAACCCGACGCCGTGGACGCCGAAAGTTGCCAAGCTGATCGCGTGGCAGGAGGAGGAAGCGAGAGCCAGTCGTCCACCACCGTTGTTCGTCGATTGCCTGCCCGAAGGAATGCCGTCATGGATGCTGATCACGCACAACTCCATGGAAGTCCTGTTCACGCCGGGACGCGTGACCATGCTCGGCGAATCCGACGGCAACCGGCTGCGCCGCATCTACACCGATGGCCGTCCGCATCCGAAAGATCCGGAGGAAACCTTCCATGGCCATTCGATCGGTCACTGGGAGGGCGATACGCTGGTCGTCGATACGGTCGGCGTTTTGCCGCAGGCGTGGATTGCCGTCGCCGAACACCTGGGTGTTCCGAATAATGGCGAGCTGCACGTCGTTGAACGCATACGCCTCGCCGGTCCCAACCTGATGCAGGACGAGCTCACGATCACCGCGCCCAAAGTGCTAACGAAACCGTGGAAGACGACGCGTTCCTACATCAGGACCCGCGACAAATCACATGAGATCATCGAAGGCCAGTGCATTCAGGGCAACTTCGCGCCGAAGACCGATGAAAACGGCAATTCGGTTTATGTGCCGATACCGCATGAGCCTTGGGGCAATTACCCCGCCCCGCCCAAGCAGCGGTAAAATACTTTCGATTCCAAACTATCGAAGGAGACGTTATGAATCCCATGTTCAGAAAAGCAGTTGTGGTGCCGGCAATCGCGGGCCTGGCAATGGCGGTTCTGCCGGTCTCGGCCCACCACACCGCGTCGATGTTCGAGCGGGCAAAAACCGTACAGCTCACCGGCACGATCACGGAAGTGCGCTGGACCAATCCGCACGTAAACATTATGGTCAATGCGACCTTGAAGCCGGGAGGCACGATGGCGCCGTGGCTGCTCGAGATGACAAGTCCGGGCAATCTCACGCGCAACGGCTGGTCGAAAACAGCTCTGAAGCCCGGCGACAAGGTGGTGCTCGACATCAATCCGCTGAGGGATGACAGCGCGAACGGCGGACGCCTGGTCAAAGCCACGCTGGTCGATTCCGGACAAGTCTATAACACCGACTACAAAGCGCTCGAAGCCGAAGGTCGTTACTAGAACGCTCCTCAACTACCGCGCGGGTCCGGGGCGCGCAAGCGCGACCTTGAGCGTGCCCGACATTCATTGCCGCGACGCGCGCCAGATGCATACTCTATCGTGAATCGCTCGCTCATCAAACGCATCGCGACAGCCGCGGCCGTGCTCGCCGCGGCGTCAGCGTTGGCGGCGGATTTCCCCGCAAAACCGGTGCGTATCATCACGCCGTTTCCTCCCGGCGGCAGCGTCGATCTTGTTGCGCGTCTGCTCGCTTCCGATCTGTCGAAGACGTGGGGACAGCAGGTCATTGTGGACAACCGCGCCGGCGCGTCCGGCAATATCGGCACCGAGCTTGCGAAAAATGCGCCGCCCGACGGCTACGCGCTGCTGCTGAATACGCTGCCGTTCGTGACGAACCAGTTCGTCTACAACCCGATGCCGTATGATCCACTCACCGACTTTGCGCCGATCTCGCTGGTATCCTCAGTGGATGCGTTGCTGGTCGTGCATCCGTCGCTGCCGGTAAATTCGGTGCGCGACCTGATCGCGCTCGCGAAAGCAAAACCCGGCACTTTGAGCTACGGCACCGCGGGCGCCGCGACCAACCCGCATATCGCAGGCGAGCTCCTGAATTACCTTGGCAAGGTCAATCTTTTCCCGGTGCATTACAAGGGCGGCGGAGCGGCGACGATAGCGGCGATCAGCGGGGAAACCCCGGTGTTCTTCTCGAATACGATCGGCGACGTTTTGCCCCAAGTCGAGGCAAAGCGGCTGCGCGCGCTCGGCGTGACGAGCCTCAAGCGCGCGCCGATCGCGCCGCAGATTCCGACGCTCGCCGAATCCGGGCTGCCCGGCTACGAATTCATGACATGGCATATTTTTGCAGCGCCGGCAGCCACACCGCGCGCGCTGATCAACCAGATCAACGACAAAGTGCGCGCGAGCCTGCGCACGCCCGAGGCCGTTCAGCGGTGGCGCGAGCGCGGCGTGGAAATCGTCGCCACCACGCCCGACGAGGCGGCCGCTCACCTCAAGAAAGAAGTGCAGAAGTGGCGGGTCGTATTCAAGGAACGAGGGATGAAGGCGGACTGAGCGCCGCCCGCGTCGATCGGACTAGATAGTGGCCGGTTTGTCCCCCGTCCGAAGCTACCAGCGATATGGGGACATAACCAGCATCGCGAATATCACGGCGTCTTTGCACTGCAAGCCTGTCGACGCCTGACTGCTTTTTATTCGACCATAATGTTGGCCGCCTTGATCACGGCCGCCCACTTGCGGCCTTCCGACCGGATGTGAGCGGCAAATTGCGCCGGGCTGCCGCCTGCCGCGTCGATGCCTTCCCTGGAAAGCTGCGCCTTCGCCGCATCTGCGCGCAACACCTTCACGATCTCGGCGTTGAGCGCCGAGACGATGGACGGCGGCGTTTTCCCCGGCACCAGTACTCCCCACCAGCCGCTCGCTTCGTATCCGGGCAGGCCGGCTTCCGCGACGGTCGGCACTTCCGGCGCGGCCGCAGAGCGCCGCGCGCCGGTAACCGCGAGCGCCCGCAGTTTGCCCGCGCGCAGGTGCGGCAGCACAGGCGGCAGCGTGGAGAACATCGCCTGCACCTCTCCCGCGAGCAGCGCCGTGGCGGCGGGCCCAGTGCCCCGATAGGCGACGTGCACGAGCTCGATATCGGCAAGCATTGCGAATAACGCTCCCGCGAGATGACTGTTCCCGCCGCCGCCGGCAGAGCCATAGTTGAGGCGCCGCGGTTGCGCCCTGGCGAGCGCGATCAATTCCTTTACCGAGGCCGCGGGCACCGATGGATGCAGCACGAGGATGTTGGGCGCCACCGCGGCGAGGCTGACCGGCGCAAAATCCTTCTTGGAATCGTACGGCAGCTTGCTATACATGTACGGATTGATCGCGTGCCCGGTGCCGCCGAGCAGCATTGTGTAGCCGTCGGGCGGCGCCTTCGCGGCGAGCTCGGTCGCGATAATGCCGTGCGCGCCGCCGCGGTTGTCGATGACCACCTGCTGGCGGATATTCTCCGCGAGCCTCATCGCGAGCACGCGCCCCACGAAATCGTTTCCGCCGCCGGGCGGGTACGGAAGAATGAAACGTATCGGTCGTGCCGGGTAGGTTTCTGCGGCCTCGATTTCTGCGCCGGCCGCGTTCAGTGCCAGCAGCGTCAATGCGAGCAGCGTAATCGCGTCCGTTTTTCTCTTTGCGCGGAATCGCGATCGCGCGTTGCCGTTCACAGGATCTTCACGACGACTTTGCCCACCATCGCGTTCGACTCCATGTGCGCCTTTGCGGCCGGCAGCTCGTCGAAATCGAAAATGCGATCGACGACCGGCGTGATGCGGCCGTCGGCGATCGCCGGCAGAATATCGCGTTCGAATCCGCGCGTCGTTTCGGCGCGCTCTTCACGCTTCAGCCTCGCATTCGAAATGCCGAAGATCTGCAGACGGTTGACGTGCGCGGCGTTCAGGTCGAAATCCGCGCGATATATGCCATCGACATAGCCGACGATCGCAAGCCGGCCATCGCGCGCGAGCGCGCGCATCGTTTCCGCAAAGACCGAGCCGCCGACGAGATTGACCGCGAGATTGGCGCCCTCGCCGCCCGTCGCTTCACGTACTGTCTGCGCGAAATCCGGTGCGCGCGTCTTGATCGGCACATCGAGTCCGATTGCCGTGAGCTTCTCGAGCTTGGCGGCCGATCCTGACGTGCCCAGCGTGCGCGCGCCCACAACTTTTGCCGTGAGTATGCTCGCAACGCCGGTGCCCGCTGAAGCGCCGGTGACGAGCAGCCATTCGCCGGCTTGCAGCTTGCCGTAGCGGACGACCGCTTCATACGCCGTGATGAAGCTCGACGGAATCGCCGCAGCCTGCTCCCATGTCAGTCGTGCCGGCATAGCCAGCACCTGGCCTGCGTACATCGCCGCGTATTCAGCGAAAGCGCCGCGCACGCGTCCCATCACGCGGTCGCCTTTCTTCCATCGGGACACGCCTTCGCCCACGGCATGCACGACGCCGGAGGCTTCGGTGCCGCCGAGCTTCTCGGCTCCGCCATGCACGGCGCCGCCCACGATGAGCTCGCCGCGGTTGAGCGCGGCAGCATGGATGCGGATCAGGACTTCGTCACGCTGTGGCTGCGGAACGGGTACCTCGCGCGGCTCGAACACGGATTGCTGGCCGCGTGTGACGATCCAGTACGATTTCATCGAGAATCCAAGCGCCCCGTTTGGTTGACAGCGGTAATGGTACACAATACCGGCATGCACACGAATATGCACGCGGCACGGTGGTTTGTTTCCGCGTTGATCGCGCTGCCCGCGTTCATCGCTTTCGTGCCGGGCGCGCGCAGCGCAATTCCGCAATGGCAGCCCAGCACCGCCGTGGAACTCGTGGTGGCATCGGGCCCTGGGGGCGGCATGGACAGAACCGCCAGAACGATACAGATCATCGTGCGCGAAAAAAAATCGCGGACATCGCGCTCAACGTCATCAACAAGGCGGGCGGCGGCGGCACGATCGGCTGGACGTACCTGAGCCAGCATCCTCGCGATGGACACTATCTGGCAATCGGTTCGCCGGCTTTGCTGACTAATCACATCACCGGCAAGTCGACGTTGTCACATGCCGATTTCACGCCGCTCGCGATGCTGATCAGCGAATATACCGCGTTTGCCGTCGCAAGCGGATCGACGATCAAGACCGGCAAAGATCTGCTCGAGCGGCTGCGCGCCGATCCGCGCTCGGTCAGCGTCGCCATCAGCATCAGCCTGCTAGCCTCGGCAGCGGCAATCATGTTGCAATCGGCAAAGTCGGCAAAGCGGCCGGCGTCGACATTTCGAAGCTGAGGCTCGTCGTCTAAACGCGACCGGGGAAGCGATCACCGCGGTGATCGGCGGACATGTCGATCTGATACCTGCCACCGCTTCAAGCATGCTCCCGTACGCGCAGACGGCAAAACAGGGAAGCCTGCGCATCATCGCGATTGCGTCGCCGCAGCGCGCGAGCGGCGTGCTTGCGGAAGTGCCGACGTGGAAGGAACACGGCGTCAACGTCGTGCAGGACAGCTTTCGCGCGGTGATGGGCGCGAAAGATCTGAGCAGCGCGCAGATCGCCTACTGGGACAGCGTGCTCAGTGCGCTCGCCCGCTCCGCGGCGTGGAAAAGTGACGTGGAAAATAATTATTGCGTCAACAATTATCAGCCGGGCGCAGATGCTGGCGGGTACCTGGCGTCGCAATATGACGATTTCAGAAACGAGCTGAAAGATCTGGGATTCGTCAAGTAGCCGCTGAAGCGCCGGCAGGTTTTGCCGTGAGCTCGATTTCGAGCCGTTTGCCTTGTCTCGATCCCACCAACGTATAGTCGAGGCTCGGGATATTCGCGCTCACCGCTTTGCGAAATCGCGCGCGCAGCATGGCGAGAGACTCTTCATGGTGCAGCAGGAAAGAAGCGCGCATCACGTCTTTCCAACTCGCGCCGCCGTCACTTAACGTGTCGGTCAAGCGCTGAATGATTACCGGGAATTGCTCGTCGAAAGTCGCATGTGTCATGTCGGTAACGCCGGAAAGAAACAGGATTCCTCCCAGCGTCAGCCTCCGCAATACGACGGTCGGCGGCTCGTATTCTTTCATTACTTTGTCGGCGCCGGACGCCGGCGGAAACATCGCGAGCAGATCGATTGAAATCCGCGCGCTGGAACCCAGCCGGTCAGGCCAGATATGGCTCGAGCTCACCGAACGCGCTTTTCCCGTCAGAATTTTACGGCGCTCCTGATTACTGGCAATCCAGACATCCATGTCGCGCGTGAACATTCTCGTTCTGACCACATGGTCGAGGCTCAAACCCAATGCGCGCAAACGTTCTGCAAAGAGCATCAGGAGCCCGCGCGTCTCGTCTTCAACCGTTCCTTCTCCCGAACCCTCCCACGAAAGCGACACGAACTCCTGTCCCAGCCAGGGGAAAATCTTGAGTCGCATTAAATATCTCCAACTAAACGTCTATTCCGGCTTAATGTTGGCCGCCTGCGCGAGCTTCGCCACCAGCGCCGCCTGCTCGGCAAGATAACGGTCGAACTCCTCGAGCGCGATCGCCGGCATAAGCTCGGCTCCCATCGCGCTCCAGCGTTCCTTGACGTCGGGAAGAACGAGGATTCGTCGGATCTCCGCGTTCAGTTTTCTGACAATGGACCGCGGTGTTTTTGCCGGCACGAGTACGCCGAACCACGGATCCCAACGGTAGCCGGTGACGCCGGCTTCGGCGAGAGTCGGCACATCGGGCATGGCGGCGGCCCGCGTTGCCGTGGTGACGCCCAGCGCGAGCACTTTTCCTTCTTTGGCGAAAGGCAGCACGGTGGACACCGGCGACAGTGTGAACTGCACTCTGCCGACCATGGCTTCCGTCAGAGCCTCAGGTATCCCCTTGAATGGCACGTGGCCGACATTGATCGCGCTCAAGTTCGTGAACAGTTCAGTGCCGAAATGCGTGCCGCTGCCGATGCCGCCCGAAGAATAGAGGATCTGACCCGGCTTCGCTTTCGCCATTGCGACGAGCTCCCTGACCGATTTGACACCGAGCGAGGGGCTCACCACAAGCACATTCGGCACCATGACCGTCAGCGTGACGCCCGCAAAATCCTTGAGCGTGTCGTAAGGTATCCGCGCATAAAGCGCGGGCGCGATCACGTGCGAAGCCGATATAGACAGCAGCGTGTATCCATCTGGATTCGCATTGGCCACGATTTGTGCCGCAATGATGCCTCCCGCCCCTGGGCGGTTGTCAGCGATTACCTGTTGCTTCCAGCTTTCGTTCAGCTTCTGCCCGATGATCCGCACTGAAACGTCAACGACACCGCCCGCCGAAAATCCGATAACTACGCGGATGGGCTTGCCCGGAAAATTCGCGACGTCGTCAACGGCGTGGGCACTGGACGCCACAGTCAACACGGCAACGCCGGCTAAAGCGATGCTTCGAACCGTGATGGTGATTTGATCAAACGGAAACAGACAAAACTTTCCTATTTGAAGCAGGCAACTTTTACCAGCGATAGCCGGCGCCGATCAGAAAGACGTCGCTATCCTTCTGACAGTCGGTGGCGACGCGATGCCAGGTCGCGCGCGCCACCCAAATCGATGCTGATTCACGGGGCATCCGGACATAAATTCCTACGGCATATGACAATTGAGAGAGCCCTTTGCTTTCTCCAGGATGATCTATCGTTATGCACCGCCTACCGCGCAGCCTCGCGCGTAGGTCTGTTGCGGAAGACGCGCCGGGAACTGGGCGCGTCCACATCCAGATAGTACGCGCCGAGCGTCGTAATTTTCGCGACATCGGGATAAAGTA
This sequence comes from Burkholderiales bacterium, assembly GCA_036003485.1. Lineage (GTDB taxonomy): Bacteria > Pseudomonadota > Gammaproteobacteria > Burkholderiales > SG8-41 > PALSA-1004. Next base: position 10,410 of record DASYSI010000029.1, read on the forward strand.
CGCCGACGCCGGGTTCAGCGCTCGATCGCGGGCAGTACCAGATCGCTCCTTCGCGCGTGATCTCTATTTTCGGTTGATCCGTTACCTGCGGTGTTGGGTAATAGGTGAACTCGCGCGTCTTCGGGTTGTAGCGGACCGTGGCTCCGCCCTGGCCATCGTCGCCAAACCAAACGGTGCCTGCGTAGTCGCCCTGGGGATCATACGGCCGCGAGATATTGACCGGCATCCTGGCCTCGGTGACCTGGCCGCTCTTCGGATCGATATAACCGAGCACACCGCGGTCGTAGATGCCGAACCAGACCCGGTCTTCCACGTCCACGCTGGCGCGGCGGATTCTGCCGGGCTGCGTCAGCGCGCGATAGTCGGTGAACTTATCGGTCTTCGGATCGTACTTGCCGACGCGCGCGTCACCGCGGAACTGCGCGATCCAGATGTTGCCCTGGCTGTCGATGTCGATGCCGTACGGCGCGGCGGGACGGGACGCAGTCATATGCATCGTGATTTTCTCGGTCTGGCGATTCCACATGAAGAACCGGTCGCCGCGAATCACCGTGACCCAGACATTGCCCTGCGCATCGACGACCGGCGTATGCGGTTGTAACGACTCCTTGATTTTGTTTTCTGGGTCGAGTGCAAACAGCTCGAACTTCTCGAGCTTCGGATCGAAGGCCGTCAGATGCAGGCCGTCCTTGTCCTTGCGCTTGCCGATGCGCTCCGGTACCCACACGATGCCATTGCGGTCGATCGTCAGGCCATGTGTTTCTCCATCGGGATGCGGCATCAACCATTCTTTTGTCTCGCCGGTTCGCGGATCGAGCCTGACCAGCCGATTTGGGACATTGCGGTCGGTGACCCACACATTACCCTGCTGGTCGAAGTGCGGATCCTGGCCTCTGCGCTTGATCTTCGGATCGGCATTGGGCCTGAAGTAATATTCAACGTACATCGCCTTCGCAAGCTTCGCTTCGTCGAGCGGCATCTCCTTGTCGTACTTGACCGCGCGATTGCGGGAATCGGGGCCGAATTGTTTCGCCAGATACTGAACCAGCTCCTCGCGCTCCTGAGTAGACGAAAATCCGCGCGGAATATTGCCGGATTTGAGCATCGCTTCGACAAACCCATTCCACGCCTGCGCGGGAAAGTGACGCGCACCGAAAAAATCCGGGCTGTGGCAGCCGACGCAGGTCTCTCTCACGTACGCCTGCCCCGGACCCGGCGGAAACATCTCGTCCATGCTGACGATCACCGTGCCGGTGCTCTGGACTGGTCGCAGTGTCACATTTTGCGGCGCGTTGGCTCCGGCGCTCAGCACCACCTGGGTTACGGCCGAATCGAGCCCTTGCGTCTCGACCCGCATTTCGTACTTGCCGGGCAAAAGATGCATAGCCTGATACTTGCCACCGGCGGTATACACCATGTACTGCATGCGCTTGTCGACGTTGCGGAAGTACACTTTTGCCGCCTTGAACGGCGCGTACGATGTCACCGTGCCGGAGACGCTTGCCAACCCCGCTAATTCCGATTTGTCGCCTGCGGCGGATTGCGCTGGCGCCTGCGCGGGCATGAAGGCGCTGCAAACGATTGCGAAGAGCGCCGCCGTCAATTGCCGATTCTTTTTCTTCATGACCAACTCCTTTCGCTCGAATATGTGAAACAAAACCGGACCAAGCCTTGCCGGCGCTCGCTGCAGCTATGCGCGTGGCTCATCTTCTCCAACTTGGTTTCCAGGACAGCGTATCTTTTTTTAGATAGTGGCCCCCGCAAACCGGCATGTCAACAGCGCATCGCTTGACGGCGGCATCACAGCAGGCGGAAGTTTTCGTGTAAATTCACATCGGTGGCTACTATAAGCTGGCGCGGCGCGATTGCGTGTCAGTAACAACTGGAGGAGAGAAATGAGAGCTTCACTCGTCATCGCAGCAGCAGCGCTGCTGTTTGCACTGGGTGGCGCGGCAGGCGTCACCCTGGCGCAGGACAAGTGGCCGTCAAAACCGATCCGCATGATAGTGCCGTTCACCTCGGGCTCGGCGAGCGATGTCACCGGGCGCATCGTCGCCCAACGGCTCGCGGAAATTTACGGGCAGCAGCTTGTCGTCGACAACCGGCCCGGCGCCGGCGGTCTAATCGGCAGCGAGCTCGTGCGCGATGCGCCGCCGGACGGCTACACGATCGCGATGATCGGCCAGCCGCACCTCTCGAACGTGCTGCTGCGCAGCGACAAGCCGTACGACCCGCTGAAGGACTTCGCGGCGATCGGGCTCGTCGCCGTCACGCCTAACGTCATCGTGCTCGGCAAGGGCGTCGATGCGAAAACGATCCCGGAGCTCATCGCGCTTGCGAAAGCAAAACCCGGCGCGCTCAACTACGGCTCGGCGGGAATCGGCAGCTCCTCGCATCTCGCCGGCGCGATGTTCGCGTCAAAGGCGAAGATCAACGTCGTGCACGTGCCGTTCCGCCTGGGCGCCGACAGCCGGGCCGCGCTGGTGACGGGCGCGATTCACTATTACATCTATCCGCTGCCGGCGATCATGACCCTGCTCAAGTCGGGCGTGTTGAAAGCGCTCGCGGTCACATCAGCGAAACGGGCCGATGCGCTGCCCGACCTGCCGACGAGCGCGGAAGCGGGTTTTCCTGAATACGTATCGGAATCCTGGTTCGGCCTGATCGGCCCGCGCGCACTGCCGAGGCGGATAGTCGCCAAAATAAATGCCGATACGCTAAGCGTGTTGAGTGAGCCGGCGACGCGGCAGAAATTCGCGCTCCAGGGCGCGGAGCCCGGTTCCGGTCCGCCCGAGTATTTCGCCCAATTGCAGCGCGACGAGTACGCGACGCTTGGCGTGCTGATTAAGGAAATTGGAATGAAGGCGCAGTAGCGCCGGCGCGGGAGCGTTAGCGACGACCCGATAGGAGTACCGATGCTCGCTTCACGGCGGGGGCGGTGCAGTTCACGCAAGTGGTAAGGCAAGCGCATCTGCAGGTCGACTGAGCCATGTTGTCGTCTGCGGATATTTTTCGTGGCATGAGGAGAAACACGTGACAGACGAGGATACGTCAGCCGAACGCGTAACGATCGTGGATCCCGCGGCTGAAATCGAGACCGAGATTAATCCCATCGCGCCGCGCCTGAAATCGCTGCGTGGCGCGCGCATCGCAATCATCGACAATACCAAGCACATGGCGAACCGGTTTCTCGAGGCAACGCGCGCGCTGCTGGAGGAACAGCATCAGGTGGGTGGATTCGAGTACTACCGGAAATTCAGCGCATCGGTGCCGACGCCGCCGGATGTCATCGAGCGCCTGACGAAATCCTGTGATGCCGTGATACACGGCGTCGCGGATTGAGGATCCTGCATATCGTGGGGTCTCCACGATACGATAGAATTCGAGAAGCGCGGGCGCCCGGCAGTCACCGTCATCACTCAGGCGTTCACGACTGCGGCCACAATCCGGGCGAAAATGCTCGGCATGCCGCAACATCCGACGGTGATCGTCGAACATCCGATGGCGAGCAAAACGGAACCGGAAGTATCGAGCATGGCACAACGTTTTGTGGACGCGATCGTCGGCGCGCTGGTGGTGAAACGGTGAACGCGCAGATGGGCCGGCGCGCGCGCCGGCACGAAATTGCAGCCGATGCTTCGGTTGCGGACCGCTACATCGAGCAGTGCGGATGGGGTGACGGTCTGCCGGTCATAGCGCCGACCGAGCAACTCGTCGCGCGAATGTTGGCAGCGACGCAGCGTAGCGCGCACGAAGTCCTGGGGCGCATGGAGCCGCATAAAGGCGAGGTCACGATCGAGAAAGTCGCCGCAAATGCGGTCATGGCGGGCTGCTATCCCGAACATTTCTGCGTCGTGCTCGCGAGCGTCAAGGCCGTGCTTCAGAAGCAATTTCATGTCGGATCTTCCGCCTGCACCACCGGTGGCGCAGCGCCGGTGATCATCGTGAGCGGGCCCATCGCGGAGAAGATGGAAATTAACAGCGGCACCGGATGTTTCGGCGGCGGCTACCGCGCCAATGCGAGCATCGGTCGTGCGCTGCGGCTCACGATGCGCAATCTCGGCGGCGCGAAACCCGGCGGCGAAGAGAAGTCTACGCACGGATGGCCGGGCAAGCTCACTTGCTGTTTCGCCGAGAATGAGAAACGCTCTCCGTGGGAACCGCTGCGCGTTGAAGCCGGTTATGCGCGCGACGCGAGCACGGTAACAGTCGTTGCCGTGCGCGGGTTGTATCCGGTATGCGAAGGCACGCAGACGACAGGGACCGGGATTCTGGAAACGCTCGCCGGCGCCATGCGCGCCATGGGTTCGCCGATCTACAATCAGGGTGCCCGCAACGAGATCCCGGTCGTCGTCGTGCTCGGGCCGGAGCACGCGACCGAAATCGCGCGTGCGGGATTTTCCAAACAGGAGGTCAAGCGTTACCTGTTCGAGCATGCGCAGCTGCCGATGCGCGAGCTCGCCGGACGCATGTACGCGGGGACCGATCCGTTTCCTGCGTGGATCGACGTAAACGATCCGGATGCGATGGTGCCCATGGTCGCGAATCCCGATGGCTTCATCGTCGTTGTCGCAGGCGGTGACGGCCGGCACAGCGCATGGATGCCGGCGTGGAACGTCTCCCAGAGCGCCACCGAGCTCATCGACGACATTTGATGCGGCGCGCTCAATTGCACGGCATTTTGCGCCGGATCGCGTGTGCGATGATCGCGCTGACTTCGTTCTTCGCGTTGCCGGTACTTGCGCAATCCTATCCATCGAAGCCGATACGCTTCATCGTTCCGTTTCCTCCGGGCGGCGGCACCGATGTCATCGGCCGCCTTCTGGCGCAGAAGCTGACCGCCGCGCTTGGCCAGCAATTCATCGTCGATAATCGGGTCGGCGCCGCGGGACGACTCGGCACCGAATACGTTGCGCACGCAGCGCCGGACGGTTATACGCTGCTGATGACTACGACCACCACGATCATCACCGCGCCCGCGCTGTTCGCGAAACTGCCCTATCAATCGCCGCAGGATTTCGCGCCGATCGGTCCGATAGTCACCGGCGCCATGGTGCTCGTCGTGCATCCGTCCGTGCCCGCGCGCTCGGTGAAGGCGCTGATCGTGCTCGCGAAACAACGTCCCGGTCAGCTTAATTTCGCGTCGACCGGACCCGGCGACACCAATCATCTTGCGGCCGAGCTGTTTCAGATCCGCGCCGGGGTGCAGATGGTGCACGTACCGTACAGAGGCGCGGCGCCCGCGACGCTGTCTGTCGTCATGGGCGAGACGGGCCTCATGTTCAGTAATATCGTCCCCGTGATGCCGCCGCTGAAATCCGGCAAAGTCATGCCGCTTGGGATTACGAGCCTCGCACCCTCGCCAATGCTGCCTGAAGTGCGTCCGATCGCGGAACAGGGATTGCCCGGATTCGAGGTGGAAAATCTTTATGCGCTGCTGGCGCCGGCCGGCACGCCCTCCGACATTGTCAGGCGATTGGCCGCAGAGCTCAGAACGGCGGTGCAATCGCCGGACCTGAAAGAGCGCCTGCAAGCCGATGGCTCCCGTATCGTCACCGGCACGCCCGACGAGCTCGAGAAAACGATCGTCGCGGAGATCGCCAAGTGGTCGAAGGTGATCAAAACGGCCGGCATACAGGCGCCGTACTGAATGGGAGAAAAAATGAAGGCGCATCGCACGTTCAGTGTGATTATCTCCGCGGTGCTGGGTATCTTCGCGGTGCATGCCGCAAGCGCACAGAGCTTTGCGACCAAACCGCTGCGCTTCATCGTACCGTATGCGCCGGGGGGCGGCGCCGACCTCATGGCGCGTACGATACAGCCAAGGCTCGTCGCGATGCTCGGGCAGCAGGTCGTCATCGACAACCGGCCGGGCGCTGGCGGTAACATTGGCGCGGATGTCGCGGCCAAGTCGAGCGCCAACGGCTACACGCTGTTCATGGGGACCGCGAATTTCTCGATGGCTGTCAGCCTCTTCGGCAAGCTGCCTTTCGATCCAGTGCGCGACTTCACCGCCGTATCACTGCTGGCCAAATCCCCCAGCATACTCGCGGTGAATCCAGCGCTGCCCGCAAAGTCGGTCCAGGAGCTGATTGCGCTTGCCAAGGGCGCGCCAGGAAAAATCAACTACGCGAGCGACGGGGGCGGTCCGCTGCAGCTTTTCGTCGAGCTCATGAAAACGATGGCGAAAATAGACCTGACGAATATTCCTTACAACAGCACAGGTCCGGCTGTCCTCGCAGTCATGTCAGGCGAAGCATCCGTCGTCATGGCGCCAGCGCCTGCCGTGATACCGCACGCGAGAAGCGGGCGCTTGCGGGCACTTGCGGCATCGAGCGCACAGCGGTTGGATGCGATGCGCGACCTGCCGACTATCGCCGAGTCCGGCGTGCCGGGGTTCGAGGCAAATCAGTGGTACGGGATTCTGGTACCTGCCGGCACACCTGCCGCCATCGTTGCGGAGCTGAATCGGCACTGCGTCAAAATAATGCAGATGGCCGAAATCAAAGAGCGGCTCGCGAACGACGCTTCGATCGCAATCGGCAGTACCCCATTCGATTTCGCGCAGTTTCTGCGGGAAGACATCGCGAAATGGGCGGTCGCCGCGAAATATTCGGGCGCGCGTGCGCGCTGAGAGGCCAGTCCCGCCCGTTCACTTGGCTGCCTGAATCACTACTCGCGCATCGCTCTTGCTTTCTTCGCGGCTGGACGCTCCCAGCAGGTATTGAGCCATTTCTGTACGCGCGGCCACCGCTTGAGGTCGATGAAGAGCCCGCGATACAAAGCCGCTGCGACATTCAGGTCAGCTACCGAAAACGCCGGACCGGCGAGCCATTCGGATTTCGCGAGCGCGGTCTCGAGCACATCGAGCGCCGGCACAATCTCCTGCCAGGTCGACTCGGCAATTTCAGGCTTGCGCTCGGCTTGCGGAAGCTCCTTGGTGTGCCTGACATAGTTCACGATCTGGCGGTCGAGCCGATCGGTTTCCCACAGGCTCCATTGCAGCGCGAGCGCCTCGTGTTTTGGATCCGCGGGGTAGAGCGCGCTGCGATGTTTTTTCGCGAGGTAGAAGTTGATCGCCATCGACTCCGACAGCACGAATCCGTCGTCGTCAATCGTTGGAATGCGGCCATTGGGATTGAGCGCGCGGTATTCAGGAGCGCGGGTTTCCGGCGCGCGCGGCAGCCAGTCTTTCTGATCATAGGTAAGCCCGAGCTCGCCCGCCATCCACAGTACGCGGATCGCACGGGATTTAGCGGAGCCATAAATGCGCAGCATGTCATCCTCCTAAAGTGGGTTGCAGCAGGATATTACCCGAGCTCACGCGTTGAGGCACGATCGAATAACGGGTAGCAGCGAGACTTTTCGCAAGTCGACAACATCAGATCTCAATCGATGTTGATCCTGGCTGCTTTTGCGAGCTTAATCCACTTCGCGATCTCACGCACGAGGTGCGCGTCAAATTCCTTCGGCGTCAGTTCGGACGGCTCCAGTCCATCGGCGACGAGCCGCATGCGCACGTATTCGAGCTTCGCGATCTGCGCGATCTCGCGCTGCAAACGGGCCACGATATCGGCGGGCATTTTTGCCGGACCGAGCACGCCGTACCAGTTGGTGACATCGTAGCCGGGCAAGCCCGATTCCGCGACTGTCGCGATGTCAGGCAGATTCGGCCACCGCTTCAAGGTCGTCACTGCGATCGCGCGCAGCTTGCCGGCGCGAATCAGCGGCAACGCGCCTGACATGCCGGCAAAACTCAAATCGGATTCGCCGCTCGACACTGCAACCAGTGACGCGGGCGCGCCTTTGTACGCGATGTGCTGCATGTCGATATTGGCGAGGTACTTGAAGAGCTCGCCGGCGAGGTGGGTTGCCGTCGCAACGCCCGAGGATGCGTAGTTGAGCTTGCCGGGCTGCGCGCGAGCCGCCGCGATTATTTCATTCACAGTGCGCGCGGGATACGCAAGGCGGAGGACAAGCACATTGGGTCCGACGGCAAGGAGTGCGATCGGCGTAAAATCGCGGCGCGTATCGTAGGGCAGCTTAGTTACGAGGCCCGGATTTGCACCGAAGCTGCTCCCCACGGCAAGCAGCGTATAGCCATCGGGTTCGGCGCGCGCGACGAGCTCGGTTGCGATGATGCCGCCAGCACCGCCGCGGTTGTCTACGACGATCTGGCGCCCCAGGCGGTCGCTCAACTGCTGCGAGTAGAGGCGCGCGACGACATCGGTGTTGCCGCCCGCCGGCTGCGCTGCGATCAGGCGTACGGGTTTGAGCGGATAGACGGCCGGCGCATTGGCATGCTCCGCGGAATCGACCGCGGCCGCGCTGATTGCGAGTGCCAGCGTGGCGAACGCGCGAATGGCGGCACCTGGACGCAATCGCCGGTCGATGACTGCAATCGCCGGCGCCCGGTTAATCACTCGGGCTTGATGCCTGCGGCTTTGATCACCTTTGCCCACTTTTCTGTTTCCGACTTGATGTGCGCGGCAAAGACTTCCGGCGCGCCATCGACCACTTCGGTACCCTCGGCCGCGAGCCGCTCCTGCATGTCCGGCATGTGCAGCACGCGCGAGATCTCCCGGTACAAGCGGTCGATGACCGGACGCGGCGTCGCCGCTGGCGCGAGTATTCCGTACCACTGCGTCGATTCATACCCCGGCAGAGCCGCTTCGGCGATTGTTGGCACCTCTGGAAGCACCTGCGCACGCTTGGCGCCCGTGACGCCGAGCGGCCGCAATCTGCCGCTTCTGAGATAAGGCATGACGGTCGGCGTGGTGGGAAATGCGACCGAAACTTCGCCCGCGAGCAGACTGATCACGCCCAGGCCGGACCCTTTGAAAAGGACCTGCTCCATATCGACTTTGGCCATGACCTTGAAGAGTTCGGCCGAAAGGTGCGGGCTCGTTCCCAGACCCGGCGAGGCAATCACGAGCCGTCCCGGCTTCGACTTGGCGAGCGCAATGAGCTCCTTCACGTTTTTCGCCGGCACCGAGGGATGGACAACCAGCACGTTCGGCGCTGCGACGATTTCCGATATCGGCGCGAAATCGCGCAACGCGTCGTAGGGCATTTTTTTTATCATGCTCGGATTGATCGCGAGCGAAGTCTGCGTGAGAATCAGCGTGTAACCGTCGGGCGGCGATTTTGCGACGAGATCAACGCCGATGATGCCGCTTGCGCCGGCGCGGTTTTCGACCACCACCTGCTGGCCCAGCAATTCGGTCAGTTTCTGCGCGATCAGCCGTCCGAGAATGTCGCTCCCGCCGCCGGGCGACGACGCCACGACCAATCGGATCGGCCGCACCGGGTAACTCTGCGCATCCGCATACTTGACGCCAGCTCCGCTCAGCGCCGCGAGCGTCAACAGCATCGTGATCGCGAGTCTTCTCATCGTCATACTCCGTGAACGGCGCACCCGAGCCTGACGCACCGGTCTCGTGACACGCCGCGGATCTGCTTCAAAACGCTGCGCGCGTCCGCCTGAGCAAACGCAATCGCGCAGCGCAGACTTCGCATCATCGCGCGCCCGAACTATAACGCAAAGTCCGCTCCGAACTCGTGCATATCCGCGGCATGCTCGAGCTCCAGCAGCGCCTTATAAAGCTTGCGCGCGCGCTCGGCACCCCACACCAGCACTGTCAGGTCGTAGAATTTTTTCTCGATTTCGTCCGGACGATGCGGGTTGCGCGGCTCGCCCTTCATGATTTCGCAGCGGCCGCGGATTGCCCGTCCCTGTTTGAGGTGGATCACCACGTCGCATAATTGTCGGTCGGGATATGCCTGTGTATAGGCGGAGTTTTCGCTCACATCGACTTTTGCGATCAGCGCCTGCACCTCCGGATTCCTGACGGCTCTGATGTCGAAGCAGTCGATGCCCGAACGGCCATGCACGAGCAGAGTCGCCAATGCAAACGGGATCGAGAATTTGGCGCCGAAGCTCGTTGTGATGTTCTTGCCCGCGAGCAGTGCCGCCATCTGAAACGCCGAGACCTCGATGCGCTCGATGTCCGCGGGGTCGAGCATGCCAGTGGGCACGTTCGCCAGCGCGGCCTGCAATGCGTCGATTGCGGCGTGCGCATAGCGTCCGGTGGAATACAGCTTGAAATAGCCTTGCGTGATCAGCCAGTCTGTCCCCAGTCCCGCAAGCATGCGCTGCGGGTCGAAGCCATCGGCGATGACGGTACCGTAAGTAAAACCGATCCCGTCGCGCTGTCCCGTAAAGCCAGCTTCCACGAGCCGCACGGCATTGTGTCCCGCGAGCGCGCTGTGGCCGGAATAGAGGTTGCGCACGGTAGCTTCGTCGAGCATCGCCTGGCGGTTGGTTGCCATCGCCATAGTCGCAGCAACATTGATCACCTCGCGCATGCGCGCTTCGTCGAAGCCTTTCATGCGCGCGATGGCAACCGCGGAACCGATCGTACCGACCGTGCCATGAGGATGCACCGATACGCGCATCGCCGACGACATACCCACGCGTGCGCTGATTTCGTAGCCAAGCACTACCGCGAGCAGTAAATCCCGCCCGGATATACCGAGCTCTTGCGCCGCAGCCACTGCAGCGGGAACTGTCTGACTTCCCGGATGCGAATACGCGATCGTGCTGCCCTCGTCAAAGTCGTGCCAGGTGCTCGCGATGCCGTTTAGAAAACCCGCATCGCGCGCCGCAGTGCGATGCGCGGTCCCGATCACCCAGCTATTACCGGGTCGCGCATCCGCGAGACAGCTCGCCGCAAACGCCTTGAGCTCGTCGCTCTGGTTGCCCGCCGTGATGATCGCAAAACAATCAGCGATCAGGCGCTTGCAACGATCGACGACGGCAGCGGGCAAGTCCTCGAAGCGCGTATTGCAGATGAAGCGACCGATCTCGACCAGATATTCAGGCGGCGTGTTGCTACCGGCGTTCGCAGCGGATGGCAGCATCGGATGGGAAACTATTCCGCCTTGATGTTCAGCCGCTTGACTACATCGGCATATTTTTTCAAATCGTTTCGGATCAGCGCACCGGTCTCATCGGGTGTGCTCGCGATGACGTCGGCGCCCACCTGCAGAATTTGTGCGCTGATTTCGGGCGTCTTCACGATGCGCACGAGCTCCTGGTTGAGCCTGTTGATGACGGGGCCAGGTGTTTTCGACGGCACCAGCACCGCCTGCCAGTTGCCTTCCACATAGCCGGGCACGCCCGCCTCGGA
>DASYSI010000030.1:0-3748 GCA_036003485.1 Burkholderiales bacterium
CCAGCGCAGATCCTGCCGCGGCGCCATCGCCGGAGCACTTGCGGTCACATCGAGATCCACAGTCTCGTTCACGAGGTCGACGCGACCCTGGCCCGAGGCACGCAGCGGGCCCGCCGCGAGCGCGAGGCGCATCGCTTCAGCATTGCGCGGTCCGTCGATGCTTACTTGCACGGACAAGGCGCCTAAATCGGGCAAGTTCGCCAGGCCCGCGAGCAAGCCTTGTGCAGGCTCGTCGACGACGAGTTCCGCTTTTGCAGATGAGGCATCAATTCGTCCGTTGAGCTTATAAGTGCCGGGCGCATCGATCCGTTTCACGCTCACCGCAGTCTCGGCATCGTGTCGCGACACAACGTGCGCATTACCCTCGATGGCGACCGATGCTGCTGCTCCGGCAAGCGGCGCGCCGATATCCATCCGCTCCACCTCAATGCGATCAACGTCGATGCGTAGCGGCAACTCGGACTCTGTGCGCGCCGGCGAAGTGAATGGGGGCAGACGTTCGAGGCTCACGTGGCCTGCTCGCAAGAGATCGATCTGCAGGCCACGACGCAGCAGTCGCGATGGCGACCATTGGAGCCTGACATCGTCGATGCTCAGCCACAGACCTTTGCGATCGCGGAACTCGGCACGGGTCAAGCGCAGGTCTTCGGGAAAATGTCCCGCAATGCCGGCAACAGTGACTTGTCCGCCAGATACCTGTGCGGTTGCCTGTTCGATGAGACGCCGTCCCCAATCCATGTTGGCGACGATCATGACGAACGCGATTCCGACGACCGGCAGGACGATCAGCCCACTGATCGCACAGACAAGAATCTTCAGCGTCCTTTTCATTAAAAGGCCTGACCCAAACCGATATAGACTTCGAAGGCGTCGCCGCCCGGTTGTTTGTTCAACGGCGCCGCCACATCGAGTCGGATCGGCCCGATGGGTGTGTAGTAGCGCATCCCGATTCCAGCACCCACTCGCACCGTACCTTGGAAGGGTGCGCTGTCCGCGCTGACCTGACCCGCATCGATAAACGCCGCGGCGCCGAAGTTGCCGACGAGACGTTGGCGCAGCTCGATGGTCGCGGTGTCGATTGAATTACCGCCGATGGGCTTCCCGCTGGAAAACTGGGGACCGATCGACTGGTAGCGGAAACCACGCACAGTGCCGCTGCCGCCGCCATAAAAGCGCTGGTCCGGAGGCAGCGAAAAAAGGGAGGCGCCCTGCGCGCTACCGATGAGGGTGCGCAGCGCGATGACGCTGCGTCCCGGCGCTGTCCAGCCGATAGACGCGAGGTCGATATACGCGGCGGCGTTGCCCTGAATGATGACGAACGTGGCGCTGCTCGCGCCAAACGACTGGGTAGGTGTGACGGTCAGGGCGGCGCGAATGCCGCGCACGGGATCCATGAGCGGATTCACGATGCCCGTGCTGTTGTACTTCACGCTGACCGGGACTCCCAGCAACGTGTAGTCACGCGTTACCGAATCCTGCACGATACGCTCGCGTTCGGCTGCAAGGCCGACGCTCGCACTCCAGACGTCGGAGAATTTGCGGTTCAGCAAAACGCCAGCGGTGAGCGCGTCTTGATCGTACGCGTCGAGTTTCTGTCTGATGGCACCGACGTTGAACTCGAGCGACTGATCACGAACCAGGAAATCGGGTTTGATATATTGAGCGGTGAGGTTGTAACCCAACCCGGTTGTCGCCCTGCCGCCGAGGCCGGTTATACCTGCGGAGAGATTGAGCTGCTCCGCATTGCCGAAGAGATTGCGGTGCGACCACGTCGCTCGCGCGCTACCGCCGAGATCGGTGGAATAGGCTGCAGTGAGTCCCACCGCCCGGCGCAAGCGTTCCTGCACGTCAAAGACAACCGGCACGCGGCCCTGAGCATCCAGTTGATCGACAGCGCGGACCGTGACGCCCGCGAATACGCCCAGTGATAGTAAATCCTGCCGTGCCTTCTCGATTTGGCTCGGGCTGTAGCGCTCCCCGGTACGTACCAGCAGACGATTCCTGACGATGGACGCGTTGACGTGCTGCAATCCGGTCACGCTGATCTCGCCGATATCAACCCGCGGGCCGGCGCGTACCTTATACGTTACGTCCAGGACTTGCGCCGCCGGGTCTTCGTAGGCGACGGGCAAATCCACTGCAGCGAGCGCGTACCCATCTTCCTGCAGCGCGGTGAGCAGGCGCTCCTGCGCTTTCAATACCTCGGAGGCAACGGCTGGATCGCCTGACTGAATGCCGAGCTTCGCTCGCGCGTTCTCAGGGATCTCACCCTCGATGGTCACCTTGCGCAGATGGTAGAGCGGGCCAACCTCGACCATGACCTTGATGGAGGCGTTCGTTTCTTTGGCAAGTGCATCGATTGCGTCGGGCAGCCGCGGATCGTCAATTCGCACGCCGTCGACGGTGACGGTGACCTTTCCCTGGTAATAGCCGAATCCCTGCAGCACTGCCTGCAGACGATCGATATCCTGTTGCGCGCGCCCTATCAGCGCGAACGGTGCGATCGGCCCGCTCGCGCGCAATGATTCAAGCTGAGAGCTGCTCTTTAGCGCAGTGTCAAGCTCGCCGTTGCCGGTCGCAGAGATGGCGACCGTGTACGAGTGTGGATCCGCCGCGTGGGCGTTGGGAATCGCGAGCGTCGCGATGGCGGCGACCAGGATCAGTAATTGCCAATCGAGTTTTGAGCCTGGGCGCAGTGATTTTGAGTTTTTGCTCAGGCGGCCGCTTTCGATCGATTAAAGACGGTTTTGAAGAAGTTTCAGCGCGGTCACAATTATGACCGCGGAATTGCAGCACGGGTTCCCATGGAATATTCGTGCCAGGTGCGCTTGCTTTGGAGCGGGTGTTTTCTTCTTTAAAGTCCATAGTTTGTCGTCGCGGCAATAGCGAGCCAAGACGTTCTCTGCGATCCGTAGAATCCGGCTCCAGACGTGGGTTGTCAGACCGCTTTGCGGGTTTCTTTCCCAAGTCCGAATAGCTCCTGCAGCGCTTTGCCATAGTCGGCGCTTCCCAAACGCATGCTGTTGTTGTGATTGGCGTGCGCGACCAGCAGCAGGCGTTTCGGCTCCGTAGCCGCGTCATACAGCGCTTCGCTGAAGCGCGCGGGAACATAGCGATCGTCCTTGCCGTGGACGACCAATACCGGCATGTGCACAGCTGCGATCTTGTCGATGGAATTGAACTTCTGCGACAGCAGCCAGCGAATCGGCCAGCGCGTTGCGGTCAGTTCCGCCGCGAGCTGCGCGAGCGAGGTGAACGACGATTCGACGATAAGACCGGCTGCCGGTACGGCGCGGCCTGCATGCTGAGCCTCGCTGCTCAAGGCGTGCGCAAGATCGACCGCAACGGCGCCGCCCAGCGAATGGCCGTAAATGAAGCGCCGCGCGGGATCGTGCTGCAATTCGGTCAGGCGCTCCCACGCGGCACGCGCGTCCGCGTATACCGAGTTTTCCGACGGCAGCTCACCTTCGCTTTTGCCGAAGCCCCGATAGTCGATCGCGAGAACCGAAAAGCCGAAGTCGTGCAACTGCGAAATGCGAAACAACTGCCCGGTCAGGTTCCAGCGCGATCCGTGAAGATACAGCACGGCGGGTGCATTATGCGCGGCCGCCGGCCACCACCACGAGTGAATGCGCTGAACGCCGCCTGGAGTTGAAAACGGAAGATCGAATTCCTGCACGCCGCGCGGCAGCCCGTTGTACCACGAAGCCGTGCCGGGCTCGATGCGGAAAACGAGCTCGCGTTCCTT
>DASYSI010000031.1:0-4160 GCA_036003485.1 Burkholderiales bacterium
CTGTTGGCTTCGCTATGGGCCGCACCGATTGCCGCCCAAAACTATCCATCGAAACCGATTCGGTTGATCGTCCCCTTTCCGCCGGGCGGCGGCGTCGACATCGTGGCGCGGACAGTTGGGGAGAAATTGAGCGCACGCCTCGGCCAATCGATCGTCGTTGACAACAGGCCCGGCGCCGGCACCACGATCGGTACGGAGCTGGCAGCGAAAAGCGCGCCCGATGGCTACACACTCTTTGTGGGCCCTGTCATTGGCCTGGCGATCATGCAATCGTACTACCGCAACCTTGCCTTCGACATTCGCCGCGATCTCGCGCCGATCAGCAAGATCGGCTATGGAACCGTTGTCCTGGTGGTGCCGCCCAGCCTCAAAGTGAACTCAGTGAAAGAGCTGATCGCGCTCGCTAAAGCAAAGCCTGGGCAGCTCAGCTTCGCCTCCTCGGGCACCGGCGCTCTCGTTCATCTCACCAGCGAGCTGTTTAAGCAGATGGCCGGCGTCGATATCCTGCACATTCCTTATAAGGGCACCACGCAGTTGCTACCTGACCTGATTGACGGAAGAGTCTCTATGGCAATCGACAGCATGCCGGCGCATCTGCCGCATATCAAAGCCGGCAGGCTGCGCGCACTCGGCGTTGCGAGTCGAAAACGGTCCGACCAGTTACCGGATGTGCCGACAATGAGCGAAGCCGGGTTGCCCGGCTTCGAGTCGTATACGGACTACGCGCTATACGCTCCGGCCGGCACGTCGAGGGCCATCGTCCTGCTCTTGAATCGAGAAACGAATACCGTACTGCAGCTGGCCGATCTGCGCGCGAAGCTCGGAGTCATCGGTATCGAGATCACCGGCAGTACGCCGCAGGCGTTGCAGGCAGAGGTTGGCGACGAGGTCGCCAAGTGGACAAAAGTTATCAAGGACGCAAACATCAAACCGGAATAGCGCTCGCGAGTTGTCGGGCCCATTCGCACGCTCAAATTAAGACCTTGCGTCAGCGCAGGGGAGTCGATGGAATATACCAAAGCGTTAATCGCATCCGTTTCACATAAAACCGAGGAGAACAATCCGCATGAAGCAAGCGAAGGCCGAGCTGGAAATCTCGCAGGTAATGCAGACGCTGGCGACCTACATCAGCGGCGCATTGCGCAAGCCGTTGCCCGAAGCAGTGCAGGAAAAAACCAAACATCATGTGCTCGACACGATCGCGGCGATGGTGTCGGGAAGCCGCCTGCTGCCCGGCAGGAAAGCATTGTCGTTTATCAAGACGCGCGGCGGAGTTAAAGAAGCCTGCGTAGTCGCATCGCGTTTTTTGACGACGGCCGAGAATGCCGCGATGGCCAACGGCATGTTCGCGCATGCCGATGAGACCGACGACTCGCACGCGCCGGCAAACATGCATCCGGGCTGCGGCATCGTATCGGCGGCCCTCGCGATGGCGGAGAGAGAAAAACGCAGCGGCACTCAATTGCTGCGCGCGGTGGCGCTCGGTTACGACGTCGGCACACGGCTCACGATGTCGCTTAATTCGCGCGAATTTCGCGCGGACGGACACTCAACGCACAGTTTCGGTCCTACGTTCGGCTGCGCCGCCGCGGCCGGAGCGCTCGCCGGTCTCAACTATGAACAGACCCGGTACTTGTTGTCGTACACGGTCCAGCAGGCGTCCGGAGTCTCGTGCTGGGCGCGCGACGTCGATCATATCGAAAAAGCTTTCGATTTCGGCGGCATGCCCGCGCGTAATGGAATCACCGCGGCAGCAATGGTCAAACATGGTTTCACCGGAGTCGAGGACGTGTTTTCGGGCGAAAATAACTTTTACGTTCCGTACGGCCGCAATCCCAATCCCAGTGAGCTCATTCGCGAGCTCGGCTCGGCGTACGAAATCATGAATACCAACATCAAGCGCTGGTCGATAGGCTCGCCGATGCAGTCACCGGCGACGTCGCTGCAGGAGCTCATCGATACCCACCGCATCAAATCCTCGGACGTGGAACGGGTGGTGGTGCGCGTCTCCCACCAGGGCGCTCCGGTCGTCGACAACCGGACGATGCCCGACATCTGCATGCAGCACATCATCGCCGTCATGCTGCTCGACGGGAAGCTTACGTTCGAATCCGCGCACGACACAAAACGAATGAAAGATGCCCGCGTGTTGAAAATAAGGAAGCTTGTCGATCTGCGCGGCGACGACGAACTGGAACGCGCGATGCCGTCGCGCCAGGCGATTGTCGAAGTCAAACTGAAAGACGGCCGGAGCGTCGAGCATTACACTGCGAATGCGCGCGGCAGCGCGCCGAATCCGATGACGCGCGGCGAAGTCGACGCCAAATGTTTCGATTTGATCGCGCCCGTGGTCGGCAAACTCCGCGCGCGCAAACTGTGCGACGCGATATGGGACATCGAGAAAATAAAGGACGTGCGCAAACTGCGTCCGCTGCTGCAAGCCGGATGAGCAGGCTTCCGGCGGGTTCTGCGTTATTCTGCCAGCAGCAGGTTCGGCGCACCGAGCTGCGACAGCAGTCCGAGCTCATCGGCGAAGATCCAGCTTTCCTTAAATTTGCCGTCGCTAAAACGCATGATCGCAACGACGGGCACGCCGACGCGCCTGCCGGTCGCGGGTACGCCGTAGAGATTCGCCATGTGCGTGCCGCCGGTGTTGAACCGCATCCAGACGTGGTCGCCCTCTGCAATCAGGACCTCGATTCTGTCGCGCCGGTCCGGAAAAGCGGCGTCCAGCGCAAGCTCGCCGAGGCCGTGTGCTTTGCCGTATTCACGCAGGTGATGAAATCCAAAACGCCGTTGACGGTGATCGGCTGCGCGGTCGTTCTTCGAGCTCGTCGACGACCTTGAACGCGCCGCGACGACCTTATTGCGATCGTGCTGTGAGCCGGGCGGCTGGGCCGCGAGCCGCTGCACGAAGACATCGGCGTCTTCCCCCGCGTTCGGCAGCGGCGGCGCGATGGTCTTTCCGTCCTTACGCATCGGCATTTTCGCGCCGAGCTGCTGCAGCAGCGCCGTTTCGTCCATCATGAACCAGCCTTCGACCATCTGGCCGTTTACAATCCTGAGCATCGCGATCTCATAAACGTCGATTTTCTTTCCGGTCGGAGGAATGCCGAAGAAATTGCCAGTGTGCGTGCCGGTGACGCGAAACAGCAGCCCTACCGTGTCGCCCTCGGCAATGACTTCTTCGATCACGTCCACACGGTCGGGGAAAGCGGAGCGCAGATACATTCCCGGTGCCGGAAATCCCTGGTCGCGCGCATTGCTTGCCAGATGAAAGTTGCCGCCGCGCACGCGGTCATAGTTAGGCGCAAGGACTTCGCGCTCGACCTGCGGCATTTCCTGGGTGCCTTGTGACTTTTTGAAGCGCAAAGCCAGTTCGACGTTGCGCGCGAGCCCGGCGCTTCTGTTAGTGTCGGCGTGATTCATGTGTTCTTTCTTGGGCTATTCAGGTTTGATGCCGGCGATTTTCACGAGCCGGGCGACGCGATCGTAATCCGCGCGCATAAAAGTGGCAAACTCCTCAGGGCTTGCACTTCGTGCCGGCAACAGACCCAGGTTCGAGTACTGGAGCTTGACGTCCGGATCGGACAAGGATTGCTGAAGCCCTGCGTGCAGAATCCTGATGATCGCGCGCGGCGTGCCTCTGGGCGCAAAGACGCCGTTCCACGCGTTGTACTCGTAACCCGGTACTCCCGCTTCGTCAATCGTCGGCAGATCCGGCAGCAGCGGCGAACGCCGCTTGGTAGAAATCGCGAGCGCGCGCAAGCGCCCCGCCTTGACTTGCGCAACCACGGCTGCAGCGGGAACGATCGTCCACTGTGATTCGCCCGCGATCAGGGCGGCGGCAACCGGGCCTCCTCCTTTGTAAGGCACATGCACGCTGTTGATCGCGGCAAGCGTCGTGAACAGCACGCCGGCAAGATGACTCGACGATCCGACGCCCGCAGACGCCATATTGACCTTGCCGGGCTGAGCCTTGGCGAGCGCGATGAATTCCTGAACGCTTCTTACCGGCAACCCCGGATAGACGACCATCACCGCCTCCGCATTGACGATGAGAGAAATCGGATCGAAATTCAGTAGTGGATCGTAAGGAAGATCGCGCCGCGTAAAGCGCGCAACAATCATCGTCGCAGGCGCGCCTATCACGAGCGAAT
>DASYSI010000032.1:0-3281 GCA_036003485.1 Burkholderiales bacterium
CTAATGTGTGGCATCCAGCGCAAGCCCGTTGCAGCGTCATAACTAGATTCTGAATTCCGTTTTGAGTTTTTTCGGTACCGCGGAATTTCTGAGCTTGACGTAATCCGGCAGTCCGTTCTTGTACGGCGGATAGTCCTCGCCCGCGATCAGCGGAGCGAGATAGCGGCGGCACTTGGAGGTGATGTGGAAGCCGTCGGCGCTGATGAAGTCGCGCGGCATCTTTTTCTCGCGGTTGGCGATGTCCTTCAGATCTGCAGCTTCGATCGTCCACCGGTAGGGTCGGCTCGACTTGCGAACAATGACGGGCATCACGGCGTTGCGGCCTTTGAGCGCGAGCTCGACTGCCGCTTTGCCTACCGCATAGGCTTGCAGCGCGTCGGTCTTGGATGCAAGGTGGCGCGCTGCGCGCTGGAGGTAATCGGCAACCGCCCAATGGTATTTGTAGCCGAGCTTGTCTTTTACCAGATTCGCAATCTGCGGCGCCACACCTCCCAATTGCGCATGGCCGAAGGCGTCCTTGAGACCGGACTCCGACATAAACTTGCCGTCGGCGTTGCGGATGCCTTCCGATACGCCGATCGCGCAGTAACCGTACTGCTTCACCGTGTGGTCGACGCGTGCGAGGAATTTCTCGGCATCAAACTTAATTTCGGGAAACAGCAATATTTGCGGCGCATCACCCGGCTTCTCGGCCGCGAGCCCGCACGCCGCGGTGATCCAGCCGGCATGACGGCCCATCACCTCGAGCACGAACACTTTGGTCGAGGTGCGCGCCATCGACGCCACATCGAAGCCCGCCTCGCGAATGCTGGTCGAAACGTATTTCGCGACCGAGCCAAAGCCGGGGCAGCAATCGGTGACCACGAGATCGTTGTCGACGGTCTTGGGAATGCCCACACAGATCACTGGATAGCCGAGTTTTTCCGAAATCTGCGATACCTTGTAGGCGGTGTCGGCCGAATCGTTGCCGCCGTTATAGAAGAAAAAGCCGATGTTGTGCGCCTTGAACACTTCGAGCAGACGCTCATATTGGGCGCGGTTTTCATCCAGGCCTTTCAGCTTATAGCGGCACGAGCCGAATGCGCCCGACGGTGTATGGCGCAGCGCACGGATCGCTGCTGGTGATTCCTTCGAGGTATCGATCAGGTCTTCGGTCAGCGCGCCGATGATGCCGTCACGGCCCGCATAGACCTTGCCGATCTGGTTCTTGTGCTTGCGCGCGGTTTCGATCACGGCGCACGCGGTGGCATTGATGACGGCCGTAACGCCGCCGGACTGCGCATAGAAAGCGTTTTTGTTTGCCATGGAATGACTGTTAAATGCCTAGGCCACAGAAATGACGGAAAAAGGAAGACGCGTTAGCGGATGATATTTTACCATCAGTCAGGGCTTGCTTATTTTTCGTAACGTGCGGCGCAGCCGGATTAATCCTGATTTCGCTGTCGGCCGGCTCGGGTGCAATGATCCATAACATTCTTTAAGCGGTTCCCACCACCGAGCGGTCGGCATCCGTCGAGTCGAAGATGCCGTTCATCGATGATGCTGGGACAGTGCAGCGAACATCTTGTCACGGATATGTTCGATCGATCCGCGTCCATAGATGTTGACATAATGCGGCGCCCGCTCATCGCTGCTTTCAGCCCACTTGAGGTAATAATTGATCAGTGGTTTAGTCAACGCATGGTAGCTGGCAATGCGCTTATTGACGGTTTCCTCAGTGTCATCCGGACGCTGCACCAGGGGCTCGCCTGTCACATCGTCCCGGTCCGGCACTTTGGGTGGATTGAATTCAACGTGGTACGTGCGCCCGGAAGGCGGGTGCACGCGGCGCCCGCTCATGCGGCGGAGTATCTCGTTGTCGCCGACTTCGATTTCGACTACGAAATCGATATCGATATCGGATTGGCGCAGCGCCTCGGCCTGAGCCACCGTGCGCGGAAAACCATCGATGATGAAGCCGTTTTCGCAGTCCGGCTCGGCAATGCGCTTTTTCACCATCTCGATGACGAGCTGATCGGGCACCAGGTTGCCGGCGTCCATGTACTTTTGCGCCGCTTTGCCAATCGTGCTTCCGGCAGCGACTTCGGCGCGCAGCATGGCTCCGGTCGAAATCTGCGGAATTTTATAGCGCTGCATCAGAAATTGCGCTTGGGTACCTTTGCCCGCACCGGGCAAACCCAGCAGGATAATACGCATCATATTTTTATCTTGGTGGCGATGGCCCGCGATCTATGTCGCGGTTGCCCGGAAAGGGAGCGTAGTCGCCGGGTTATGGGAGCTGCGAATTATACCGTTTCCGGCGCTGCTGCGAAATCCGCCTGCACGGACCCTGCTAGCCGCGGCCGATCAATGCTCTGATGCGTGCAAGATCCTCGGCAGTATCGACTCCTGAATGCGGCGAGAAATCCGTGACTGCGACGGTGATGCGGTGGCCGTGCCACAGCGCGCGCAGCTGCTCGAGCGCTTCGAACTGCTCGATCGGTGCCGGCGCGAGCTCGGCATAGCGTGCAAGAAATGCGCAGCGATAAGCATATATTCCGATGTGACGGTACGCCGGCAAACGCGCAGGAATCGCCGTGATTCCGGCGGCAAACTCATCGCGCGCGTACGGGATAGTCGCGCGGCTGAAGTAGAGCGCCCAGCCATTCTTGTCGAGCACGACTTTGACGATATTGGGATTGGCGAACTGCGCGGCTTCGGTAAGCGGACAGCACGCGGTCGCAATTGCAGCATCGGGATGGGCAGCCAATTGCCGCGCAACACTGCGTATGAGCTCGGCCTCGATCAGCGGCTCATCGCCCTGCACGTTGACGACGATGCGCTCAGCCGGATAGCCGCGTTGGGCGGCGACTTCGGCAATGCGGTCGGTGCCTGACATGTGATCGCCGCGCGTCATCGCCGAGACAAAGCCGTGTTTCTGCACCGCTTGCGCGATATCCGAATGGTCGGTCGCAACCACGACTTCGGCCGCACCGCTCGCGCGCGCGCGCGCGGCGACGTGTACTACCATCGGCTTGCCTCCGATGTCGAGCAAAGGTTTGCCGGGAAGCCGCGTCGATGCGTAGCGCGCGGGGATGATGACGACGAACGCGGTCATGCAGAATTGAGCTGTCGGGATTGACGGCGCGCGGTGGGAAGACGAGCAACCGGATTATACGAAGTTTGCGCGGTGTACTTCGCCCTCGATCACGCAATGCTCATACTTTTTCCGCTGGAAGAAGCTTGCGGGCTTCGTCCTCGAGCATGACGGGTATGCCGTCCTTGATTGGATAGGCGAGGCG
>DASYSI010000033.1:0-3215 GCA_036003485.1 Burkholderiales bacterium
AGGTGCACTGTTAAATCAAGGCGAATGGGCGCACTTTCAAGCGCCGCCGCCCATAGCCTAGCAGGCTGATGCAAAACCCGCTGGGAGCCGCGTTTGCACGAAAAGTGCTCAGATGCAAGGCGCGCGACGAAGGTCGAACGCCCGTTCTGTTCGACGAGGCGCGCAACGCCGCAGCTGGGCACTTTTCGTGCAAACCCTTCGGGGCGGTGCTTGGCGGGGCGATCTGCTTTGTTGCGAGCCTTGCGAATAGTCATGCTATTCGTCTGCGGCTCGCGTCGCGCCTCTCGCCCCGCCAAGCATCGCCGCGGCCCCATGGGGTTCTGCATCAGCCTGCTCGACGCAATCCAGGGTCCGGTGCTTGAGCGCAGGCAGGCTTGCGCGCAGCCGTTGCACGTATTCAGGATTGATGCTCGCGACTACCACACCCGAACCGCGCGCCAGACGGTCGAGCACGACACCCCACGGATCAACGATCATGCTGTCGCCGTGCGTTTCGCGTCCATTCAAATGATAGCCGCCTTGCGCCGGCGCCAGTACGTAGGCGAGATTTTCGATCGCGCGTGCACGGATCAGCGTCTCCCAGTGCGCTTTGCCGGTGGTCTCCGTGAAGGCCGAGGGCACCAGAATGATGTCAACATCTTTCATGGCGCGATACAGCTCGGGAAAGCGCAGGTCGTAGCAGATCGATAATCCGATACGCCCGAAAGGCGAGTCGAGCACCTTTACATGGCGGCCCGGTTCGATGGTACGTTCCTCCGAGTAATGCTCCTTGCCCATATCGAAGCCGAACAGATGAATCTTGTCGTAGCGCGCGGCGAGCTTGCCGCTGTCGTCATAAACGAGGCTGCTGTTGCGCACTTTGTTGGCATCGCTTGCCACGAGCGGCACCGAGCCGCCGACGATCCAGACTTTGTACTGCTTCGCGGTCTCGGACAAAAACTCCTGGATCGGGCCTTCGCCTTCCTGCTCCCGCGCATTGACCTTGTCGTGGTCCTGCATGCCCATAATCGCAAAATATTCAGGCAGCGCGATCAGTTTCGCGCCGTGCCCGACTGCCATGCCGATCAGCCGCCGCGCTTCGTTGAGATTCGCCGCGACGTTCGGCCCCGAAGCCATCTGCACGCCTGCGATGCGCACGACGGCCGCAGACTGGGCGCTCGCATCGTGTTGCGTGTGCGGCCGCGCGCGGCCAAATGAGAAAGCGGGTTTCGAGCTCATTGCGGGATTTCGATCGTGATCGGCGCGTCTGGTTTTACCTCGGCGCAACCCCAAACATGCCGGCGGCGCGGAATCATTTTGATTTCTCCTGTCCGGAGTCGATTTTCGACACCTGTGGATCCGCCCAGGTTCCGCTGACGCTGTACTCGTAGGCCGCCATCTGGTTAAGCGGGTCTTTAAGCAGCTTCTGCGCGACAAACGCGGCGATGCCCGCGATGGGACCGGCGACAAACGCTCCGGCAACCGACAAGCTGTCGCTCACGCTCGGAAACACCTTGACCCGCAGCTTCTGAGTCTCGGCGTTGAGGTCGACATCGCCTGTCATCTGGATACGCACCGCCGGGCCCAAGATGCGGAAGCTATCGGTATTCGCCACACCGCGACTGATCTTCACCGTGCCGACGATTTCATCGAACGCGAGGCCATCGGTGAAAATATCGCGGAAATCGAGGGACAGGCGCCGCGGCAGCGACTGCAGGCTCAAGACACCGAGCAGCTTGCCGATGCCTGGGTCGAGCTTCACGAACTGGCCCTTGTTCGCCTCGAGCAGAAAATTTCCCGATAACGTCGGGTAGTCGATCTCGCTCGGATTGCCCGACCACGACAACGGCCCTTCGAGCTTGGCGGTGCCGCGCCGAATGCCTTCAGGATAGCCGAGACGGACAAGCGCCTTGCCGATATCGCTGACATCCAGCCTGACATTGACCATGGTACGAGGCTGCGTCATCCAACCCTGCCATACGCCTTCTATGTTCAACGTGGCGTCGGGATTGGTCACGCGCAGCCGCTCGAGTCTCCAATCGCGTCCATCGGGAACCGCCATGAGTTCAAGCTTGCCAAGACTCGTTTGATGGACTTGCAGATTATCGGCGTAGATGTCGAGTGCCGGAAACTCGATCGGCTGGTCCTTGTCGGTAGCGAGCGGGCGCTTGACCGGCGACATCGGCGGAATCACGAGATTCTTCATACGCGCGACCACTTTGCCCTTACCCTGTGACCGCCAGCTCACCTCCCCGGTGAACTCGCGCCCGATCAGCACCGCTTGCCACAAGCCGCCTTGGGGCGCACCGGAAATTGCGAGATCGTTAAAACGCCGGCCGAACATATCAAGCGTGCCGAATTTGACGTCGATGCCGCCCAGCTCACCGTAAGTCGTGCCGGAGGAAGCCGATTTCAGCACCGCCAGCCACTGGTCGAGATCAAAGCTCTTCAAGCTGCCGCTGATCCAGAGGCCCTTGCGCTCGGGCTCTTGAGCACTTCCGCCGAGACTTATGTTACCGCGCTCGATGATGTATTGATTGCCGTCGTTGGAACGCTGAAATTGCGCGGAAACAATATTGCCGATACTGACGACAAGCCGGTCCTGCGCCTTGCCGGTCATGCGTCGCTCGAGTCTGAACGCAAGACTATCTGCCGCGGTTTTGGCAAGCGGCGCCGGCAAATCCGACACCACACCCTGCAGGCTCGAATCAAATACGATATCGGCCAAACGCTTGCGCAGCGTAACGGCTGCCCGCCAGTCCGCTGCGCCGTGCAATGCCTGCACCCACGCGGCGGAATTGGAGCGGCGTATCGTGTCAAGGTTGGCGTGACCGGCCAGATTCAGGCGCACCGTGCCGTCCTTCTGCGTAGCGCCGCTTAGCGTCGCCGGCCCGCCGAGCAAGTTCAGCGTCGCGTTTGCAACGCGCACGTTTGATTCGGTGAATTCGAGTTTGCCGCTAACCTGCTCGTACGGAAATAAATCGCCCTCGACGGTGAGCTGGTTATTGATGAACTGATAAGCGCCTTCGACTCGGGTATCCTTGATATTGCTCACCGGGATCGTCAGCTTGAGCGCGAGCTTGCCGCTGCCCTCGGCCTGGATCTTGTCCGTAAAGCGGTCGAGTAAATCAGCAACCGGGCTCTTGGCAATGAAATTCAAGAACTCATTGGTCTGACCTTCCG
This sequence comes from Burkholderiales bacterium, assembly GCA_036003485.1. Taxonomy (GTDB): domain Bacteria; phylum Pseudomonadota; class Gammaproteobacteria; order Burkholderiales; family SG8-41; genus PALSA-1004. Next base: position 3,163 of record DASYSI010000033.1, read on the forward strand.
CGTCGCCGCTGACGGTCAATACCCGATCGGCGGCGCCCAGATCGGGAATCTCC
>DASYSI010000034.1:0-3293 GCA_036003485.1 Burkholderiales bacterium
AATTCCTCTTCCCCGATTTGCCCCGCAAACGACGGCATGATCGGCTCGTAGCCCGCCGCCACTTCCTTGCGCGGGAGCAAAATCGAGTCGCGGATATAGCGTTCGTCCGCGACGACCGTGCTGCCGTCCTGCAAGGGTACGGGCTTGCCGAATATACCTTCGAGCCTGGGCGCGCGCACGGACGCATTGGCGCCGTGACACCCGCTGCACCCGAAAGCGCGAAAATGCGCTTCGCCGCGCTGTGCCATGCTTTGTGTCGCATTCGTATTGAGCCAGCGCTCGTAATCCGCCGGTTCCATCACGATGATTTTTCCTCCCATGTGCGAATGATCGGTGCCGCAGTATTCAGCGCAGAACAGATGAAACTCGCCGCTCTCTGTCGCCTTGAACCAAAGCGTGACGTAGCGGCCGGGCAGCACATCGTGCTTGATGCGAAACGCCGGAACAAAAAAACTGTGGATGACATCCTGCGAAGTCATTACAAGCCTGACTGGATAATTCCGCGGCACGTGCAATTCATTGATCTCGCGCGCCCCGTTCGTATGTTCGAGCTTCCACATCCACTGTTTGGCGACGACAAATACCTGCAGCGCGCCGGCAGGCGCGTTTTGTCCGGTGAAATAGATTTTTGCCGCCCACACGAAAATACCGATGAAGATCAAGAGCGGTGTCAGCGTCCAGCTTAGTTCGATTTTCCAATTGCGGTGTTCTTGCGCAGCTTTCGAGGGCAGGCTGCGATCGGCTTTCGACCCGGCCCGGTATCTGATTGCAAAGTAGATAACCAAAAATGAAACGACGATTGCGACAAATCCGGTCAGTCCGACCATCGCATAAAACAGCACGTCGTGCGCGGGCGCCAGCGTCGACGCCTGCGGCGGAATCGGCACGAATGCGTTCATCGCACTGGCGATTTTCTGCTGCGCCGCTCGCGACGCAGCGCCAGCAACACAAAGCCGCCGAGCCCGATCACCGTCGCCAGTGCGAGCGTCTGCATCCAGCTCTGGATCAGCAAACCGTATTGACCCGTGCGCGGATCATAGTGAAAGCACAACAGCATCAGGCGGTCCGCCGCGCTGCCGATGCGTTCGGCCGACGCATCCATCAATCCCAGACGCAAATCCTGCGGCGCGAACTGAATACCGTAAAAATATCGCGCGATTTTCCCTTGAGGCGTCAACATCGTGATGCCGGCGGCGTGTGCGTACTGCTTCTGCTTTTCGTCGTAGAAATAGCGGAAGCCGACGGCGTCGGCGAGTCGTGTGATCGAGCTCTCCTCGCCGGTCAGGAAATGCCAGCCTTGGTCCGAAGCCGGGTGACCGTAGTACGCGAGATATGCAGCTTTCTTGTCGCTTGCGAGCGCAGGCGTATCGTTCGGATTGATGCTGACCGCGACCACGTCGAAGTCAATACCCGGTCTGAAATCGACCCGGCGCAGGCCCTCGATCACGCCGTTCAACACCAGCGTGCACAAATTCGCACAGTCGTAGTAGGCAAGCGCCAAGATCACGGGACGCGTGCCGAAGTAATCCGCGAGGCGCACACGTTTGCCGCTTTCGTCATGGAAGCTCGCGTCGAGCGGCACCTGCTGCGCCAAATGCTGATCAAAGCCGACGCGGCCGAGCGGATCCGGCGGCGCATGCGGTTCGGCATCGCACATCGATGTGATCGCGACCAGTATCAACCCGAGCGCGGCCCGCAGCCTCATCGCGCGCTTCCGGAATTTCGTTCCGCCAGCAGTTGCATCGCGCGCTCGATCGGGATTTGTATGATTCCCTGCTCTTTGTCGATCCAGCGGTAGCCGTTCAGCAGCCGGCGCTTTTCAGCATTGAGTGTGCTGATCTCAGTCGCAGGCACGGGCTCGAGCCGCGGCTCGGGGAAAGCGCTCCGGATTTGCGACCATGCCGGTGGATTTTCCGCCTGCGGCTGACCATCGTTGAAATGCCGGATCAATGCATGCATGGCGAGTGCGATCGTGATAAGGATCCCGACGACCCCGAGCGCGACAAGCAGGCTGGTTTGCGCATCGATCTGGGCCGGCTCGTGTTTGCGCCGGCGTATTCCGCGTGCTGCTGCTTCGGGCATATCAGGTTGCCTCGTTCAACGCCAATCCGCCGCGCGCTGCACCTTGACCCGGTCTGTGGCGATAGAAAGTCAGCACGGCTGCAGCCCAGATACCCCCGATGCCGAGCGTCGCGGCAAAGTCCGTCCAGTGCAGCCGGAATCCGTCGCCTCGAAATGCCGGCGCAACCAGCCACAACGCATCGGCCCAATGCGCGAACAGAAGCGCGCCCGCGAGCGCGCCAAGCAGCGTGGCATTGCGTTTGGCGAAACGAAAAAGCAAAACCAGGAACGGAACTGCGATGTGAAATACAACCAGGAACAATCCAATCCACTTCCAGCTCGTTTCGGTGCGAGGCAGATACCACGCGATTTCGTGCGGCAGGTCCGCCGCCCAGATAATCAGGTATTGCGTAAAAGCGAGATACGCCCAGGTCATCACGAACATGAGCAGCAAATTGCCGAGGTCGTGAAAATGACTGGCATCGCCGCGCGCGCGCGTAGTGTCACCGCGTTGTAACAGCGCGGCGCAGGCAATCGCGAACGCAAAAGCCGACAGCGTCTGACCCAGCATAACAAGCAGCCCGAATGTCGTGGAATACCACTGCGGTGTCAACGACATGATCCAGTCGACCGCCGCAAATGTCACAGTCAGCGCATAGAGGATGAGACCTGCGATGCTGGTCGCGCGCAGCTTTGCGTTCGGGCGAGGGTCGCTGCTGATGGATTGTTCGATCAAGAGTCGATCGAGACGCAGCGCAAGCACAACCCAAACGGCGAAATAAAAAATCGCGCGCAGCCAGAAAAACATCGGATTCAGGTACCAGCTTTTCGCCTCCAGCAGCGCGGGGTCCGCGAATTGCGCCGGACGCATCCAGACGTAAAGATCCTGCTGTCCGAACGCCAATGGCACGAACAGGACCGCGATCACCGGCACTGCCATGCTTGCAGCTTCGAGTGGTTTTCGGATCACCACTCCCCATGCGCCTCCGGTCAGCTGATGGATCATCAGGTTGGCGAGCGCACCCAGTGAAATGCCGAGGAAAAACCACCACGCGAACAGGTACGACTGGACCAACTGTGCGCGATCGACAAATGCGCCGATCAGGCACGCGAGGAGTCCCGTCACGCCCATCATTCCGGCCCAATTTCGCGCTTTTGCCGTGGTGTACTGCGGTTCGATCGTCATGGTTTCGCTTTTCGAAGCTCGAGACGTTGCGCCGGGGGCGCGTCGG
>DASYSI010000035.1:0-10707 GCA_036003485.1 Burkholderiales bacterium
ATCGCCTTGCCGATGCTTACGGTGATGGTGCCGGGGTATTTAAGAAACGAATTGCGGCGCCAGCAAGTGCCCGCGTTATGCGCAACCGGCAATACCGGCGCTCCGGCATGCACTGCAATCGCGGCGCCGCCGGTCTGGTAGGTGCCTCGCGTTCCCGGCGCGGTGCGCGTGCCCTCCGGATATACGATAACCCAGAAGCCGCGAGAAAGCCGGTCTTTTCCCTGCGCGAGCATTTGTTTCAGCGCGCGCACGCCAGCGCTGCGGTCGATGGCAATTGGGGACACCATTGCAAGACCCCAGCCGAAAAACGGTATCCACAACAATTCGCGCTTGATGACATAGACCTGGGGCGGAAAGATGACCTGGAAAGCCACTGTCTCCCAAGCCGACTGGTGCTTGGACAACACCACACAGGGTTGACTGGGTGCGTGCTCTGCACCCAGTACGCGGTAATGGATACCGCAGACGACCTTGGCGGCCAGGACCATCAGCCGTGCCCAGATCGAGATGATGCGATATCGAGTAATCGGCTTAAGCGGAAAGGTCAGCAGTGCGATGACGGCAAATGGCGGAGTGATCAGAATCTGAATGAGCGCGAACAAACACGAGCGCAGCACGACGCTCAGTGAATCTAACATGATGAAACACCAACGTGTTTCATTCTTTTAAAGCATTTTTTTTCATGGTGCAATCGACTTCACGGCGTGATCGAGATCGGCAAAGGTTTGAGTATTCGCCGGCAAACCGCCTGCCGCCGCCGTCAGTCTGCCTTTGCCAGTCAGCACCAGGATCGGCTGGGCTTGGACTTGCGCCGCTGCTTGCAGATCGCGCAACGAATCGCCAATGCATGGCACGCCGTTCAAATCGATTTTGAAGCGGCGTGCGATGTCTTCGAGCAGGCCCGGCTTGGGCTTGCGGCAGTCGCAGTTGGCGTCCTGCGCATGCGGACAGTAGAACACCGCATCGATGCGTCCGCCGGCGTGGGCCAGCGCCTTGTGCATCTTGTCGTGGATCGCGCTCAATGTCGCCATGTCGAGCAACCCGCGGCCGACGCCTGACTGGTTGGTCGCGATCACTACGTGATAGCCGGCCTGAGTCAGGCGCGCGATTGCCTCCAGGCTGCCCGGAATCGGGCTCCACTCGTCGGGATTCTTGATGAATTCCGCGCTGTCGTGGTTGATTACGCCGTCGCGATCGAGAATGACGAGTTTCATGTGAGGTGCGGCACGAGATGCAATACGGCGAGCATGATCAGGAAGCGAGTTTGGAGATATCGGCGACGCGATTCATTTCTTTGCGTAGATCGGAGAGGAGCGCAAGGCGATTGTGCCGCAACTCGGGACACTCCACCATCACCATGACAGAATCGAAAAAAGCGTCCACCGGCGATTTGAGGACCGCAAAAGTTTTCAGATAGCCCGTAAAGTCGCCTTGTCTAAACAGCGCAGCCGCTTGCTGCGATGCGGTTTTGAGCGCGTCGAACAAGGCGCGTTCCGCCGGTTCCTTGAATCCATCAGCTTCGACATTTACGAAGGATTCTCCCTTGGCCGCTGCCTGCTTGAGAATATTGGCAACGCGCTTGTTTGCAGCGGCAAGGCTTGCGGCCTCAGGCAGGCCGGCGAAAGCGCGTACTGCGGCGAGCTGGCTGGGCACCTGGTCGAGCCGGGTGGGGCCCATGCAGAGCACCGATTCGACCTCGTTTGCGGTGTAACCGGCGTCGCGCAGGTGACCGCGCAGGCGCTCGAGTATGAATATCTGCAGATCGCCGCGTGCGTCGGCGAGCATCCCGGGCGGGAATGCCGCAAAAGCAGCATTCGCGAGATCGTGAAGAGAGACCGCAACCTTGTTTTCGATAAGTATACGCACAACGCCCAACGCGTGGCGCCGCAGCGCGAAGGGGTCTTTGTCCCCCGAAGGCTGCTGACCGATACCAAACATCCCTGCCAGCGCTTCGAGTTTGTCGGCGAGCGCGACCGCGCTGGCAACATTTGCGTCGGGCACGCGGTCACCCGCGAAACGAGGCCGGTAATGCGCTTCGATGGCTTCAGCCACTTCTTTCGGCTCGCCGTCGTGGAGCGCATAGTAATAACCCATAACGCCCTGCAGTTCCGGAAATTCCCCAACCATATCGGTAAGCAAGTCGGCTTTGGCCAACCATGCGGCACGCTCCGCAAGCAGACGTTCAGCGCCGATCCGGGATGCAATTTCCCCCGCCAGCAACTGTAAGCGTTCGACGCGTTCGAGCTGGCTGCCGAGCTTATGGTGGTAAACCACGCCGGCAAGCCTGGGCACGCGCGCTTCGAGCCGGGTTTGGCGGTCGTGCTCATAGAAGAACTTGGCGTCGGCAAGCCGCGCCCGCAGCACACGCTCGTTGCCGCGAATAATATTCGAGGGATCGCGGGTTTTCATGTTGCTGACAACCAAAAATTTCGGCTGCAGCCTGCCATTCGCGTCCGCAAGTGGAAAGTACTTCTGGTGCTGCTTCATGGACAGGATCAGACATTCCTGAGGCACGCTCAGGAACTCCGGGCTGAAGCTGCCCTGATAGACGACCGGAAATTCGACCAGCGCCGTGACTTCGTCGAGCAGCGCGTCGTCCCACAAACCCTGCGCGCCTGCCGCGGTTGAATCGAGTGCGGCACGGATGCGTTCTTTGCGCTTGGCGAAGGAGGCGATGACCGCGCCTTCCATCTCGAGAAGCGCTTCGTACTGATCAGCGTGCGGAATTTCAAGCGCGCCGCTGCTCAGAAACCGATGTCCGGAAGTATGCTGGGTGCTTTTGAGACCCCAGATTTCACCTTGAACGACGCGCGAGCCGTGCATCATCACGAGTCCGTGCACCGGCCGCACGAATTCGGCTTCACCCGTGCCCCAGCGCATCATTTTCGGTACCGGGAGTCGCTTCAAAGCGTCTGCGACTTTGCGTGCAAGATTGGTTTCGAGGTGCGCACCGGGAGCAAACTTGCGGCAAGCAAAGACTTTTCCCTTGGGAGTATCGATTTGTACGAGTTCATCAGTCGTCACGCCGTTTTTCTTCGCAAATCCGACCAGCGCCGGCGTAGGTTTGCCGTCTGCGCCCAGCCCCACTTTTGCCGATGGTCCAAGCGCCTCGATCGGCTGATCCGGCGCCTTGTCCAGAACATGGGAAATGGAAACAGCCAGACGGCGAGGAGTCGCATAAGCTTCTGCAGCGCTTTCGTGCGTCAACAAATTGTCTTGTCGAAGATCCTCGACGAATGCATGACAGAAGGCCTGCGATAGCTTCTGCAGCGCTTTGGGCGGCAGCTCTTCGGTCAGCAGCTCGACGAGTAAGGTCTCAGTCATTGCTCACGCCGCTCGCGAGTCGCACATCGGGAATCCAAGCTGCGCGCGCGAATCGTAGTAAGCCTGCGCCACCAGCCGCGCGAGATCGCGGACACGACCGATATAGCCGGCGCGCTCGGTCACCGAAATGGCGCCACGCGCATCGAGCAGGTTGAACGTGTGCGAGCATTTCAACACCATCTCGTAACCGGGCAGCGCCAGGCCGGCCTTGATCAAACGCATGGCTTCGGTTTCGAACTGGCTGAAGTGTCCGAACAGCATGTCGACATTGGCGAGCTCAAAGTTGTATTTCGACTGTTCGACTTCATTCTGGTGATAGACGTCGCCGTACGTGACGCCGTCGGTCCAGACCAGGTCGTAAACGCTTTCCCGGCTTTGCAGATACAGCGCAAGCCGCTCGAGGCCGTAAGTGAGTTCACCCAGCACCGGCTTGCAATCGATTCCGCCGACCTGCTGGAAATAGGTGAACTGGGTTATCTCCATGCCGTTGAGCCAAACTTCCCAGCCGAGTCCCCATGCGCCCAACGTCGGCGATTCCCAGTCGTCCTCGACGAAACGGATATCGTTCGCGCGCAGGTCGATGCCGAGCGTTTCCAGCGATTTTAAATAGAGATCCTGGATTGCGTCGGGTGAGGGCTTAAGCGCGACCTGATATTGGTAATAATGCTGGAGTCGATTCGGGTTTTCGCCGTAGCGGCCGTCTTTCGGACGCCGCGACGGCTGCACATAAGCCGCGCGCCACGGCTCAGGCCCGAGCGCACGCAAAAATGTCGCGGTGTGAAAAGTGCCGGCGCCGACCTCCATGTCGTACGGCTGCAGCAGCGCGCAGCCGTTTTTATCCCAGTATTCCTGAAGCCGCAGGATGATTTGTTGAAAGGTCAGCATGAACGCGCGATTGCTCGCGCTAACGTATTGGTGAATCGCGAATTTTACCGGTTCCGCCCGGTCGCGCAAAGGCTTCGCGCGAACCTGCGCGACCGACTCGGGGCTAATGCCGCGCTTTGGACTCGGCGAGCTCCTTTTCGAGCTGATCGATGCGGCTTTGCATCGCCGACAGGCGCGAATTGAGCAGGCCCAGATTGAAGAAAGTCACGTTGTTGGCGGGTGCATCGAGCGTGTTCCCGTATCCCAGCCATGATGAATCGTAAACTTTGACATTTTTGAAGCCGAGCTGCTGCAGTACACCCGCGGTTTCCGACGCGCGCGCGCCGCTCTGGCAGTACACGATCGTCTCCTTGCCCGGATCGAGCTTTGAGTAGAGCTGCTTCAACTCGTCGATGGGTTTAAGCGACATGCCGGTATTGTCGGCTACCTGCTTCTTCGCAAGCTTGGCGGGCGTATCGGGATCGATCCAGTTATGCTCGTAGGGGATGTTGAGCGCGCCGGGAATGTGGCCACCGCGGATCGCGCGGATGTCTTCGCCGCTGAATTCCTTCGGCGTGCGCACATCCACGATCTGCACGCCGGGGTTGTTGAGCCGCGCCACCATTTCGCGGGTGCTGACGCTCATCGCCGCGTTGATCTTCAGTTTGAGCGCAACGGCCGACAACTGCACCGCTTCGCGGCTGACCGGCCGGCCGGCGCCAGTCCAATCCTCGATGCCCCCGTGATACACGCGCGCATGGCTCGCGCCGAAATATTGCAGTGTGTAAAGCCCGAAATACGGATTCCATGTGCCGCGGCTGCCGTAGACGATGATTTCACGGCTGGGGTCGAGTCCGGCTGCGCCGAGGATTTTTTCGATGCGCTCGGTAGCGATGAAGTCCTCGGTATTGTCGTCGCGCAGTACTTTAGGGGCGTCGCCGATACTGATGGCGCCCGGAATATGGCCTCGCGCATAGTCGCCGGCGGGGCGCACGTCCCATACAATAACGTTGCGCTTGAGCGCTTCCGTAACGCCTGCGTTGTCGACGATGACGGAGGGTGCGGCAATGGCAAGCTGCGCGCAGCCACACAGCAGAATTGCGATTATCAGGCGTTTCATGGCGGCTCCTCCTCGAAACCTACGAGCACTGCGTAGCGTACGCAACAAATATGCTACTCCGTTTACGGCGCAGAGTTAATTGTCAAGTCGCGTGCGGCGCTTGCGCGCGACCCACCCACCGCCTGCCAACAGCAGCGCGAAGACGACAAGCGGGAGATTGCCCCACCGCACGTACGGCGTGGCACCGGCGTAACCCTGGACCGTGCCGGTGACAACAGCGACGGTGTATTCGGGGGCCGCCTGGATTACTTGTCCATGAGGGTCGATGATGGCGGTCATGCCGGTATTCGTCGCGCGCAGCATATAGCGTCCGGTTTCGAGTGCGCGCGCCTGTGAAATTTGCAGGTGCTGGTGCGGCGCGATTGAACGCCCGAACCACGCGACGTTGCTGACGTTGGCGAGCAGTGTCGCCTGCGGCAGCTGGCGGATGATTTCTGCGCCGAACGCATCTTCGTAGCAGATGTCAACCGCCACGCGCTGCCCGCCGACGGCGAGCGGCTGCTGGGTTTCGGCGCCGCGCGCAAAATCGAGCAGCGGTATTTGCACCACTTCCATAAACCAGCCGAACAGCGGTTTTAGCGGTATGAATTCGCCGAAAGGCACCAGGTGCGACTTGCGGTAGACCTGCGACGGCGCTGTGCCGAGCGACAGCACACTGTTGTAATAATCCCGAACGTTGCTGCGTTCGGGAACTCCGACCAGAACGTCGCCGCGGTTGCTGCGCGCGCGCGCGGCGAGACTATCCAGATAGTCCTGTGGTATCTCGTGCAAGTACAGCGGAAGCGCAGTTTCTGGCAGGATGATGAGACGTGCGTCGCTCGCGTAGACGAGATTGCGGTAGGCGCTCAGCGTCGAGCTGATTTTGTCATCACGCCACTTCATTTCCTGCGCAATATTGCCTTGCAACAGGCTGACGGTGACGGGCTCGCCTTCAGGATGAGTCCAGTCGATCTGTAACAGCCAATAGCCACCGGCCCAAAGCGAGACTAGGATGAGCGCGGAAGGATGAAGTAGCAGACGCCAGGGTTGAACGATGACGGGCGAAGCATGATCGCGGTCTTCCGCTTTTATTTTTACGCGTTCCTCTTTCCACTGCGCCCACAGCGTGACGAGCAGACCGGCGCTCGCCACCGTTGCAAACGAGGCCGCGTAAATGCCCAGTATCGGCACGTAGCCTGCGAGCGGGCTGCTGGGAACCTGCGCATAGCCAAGCGCGATCCACGGAAAGCCTGTGAATAGCCAGCCACGCAGCCATTCGCTGAGCGTCCACAACGCCGGCAATGCCGACAGCGTAACGAGCATCGAGCGTGTGCCGAGCGCGTGATAGAGCCAGCCCGTGATGGCCGGATAAAGCGCGAGTATGGCGCAGAATAACAGAGTCAAAATCGCAGCCAGCAATGCCGGCATCGCGCCGAAATCGTGCAGGCTGACATAGACCCAGCTCACGCCCACGAGAAAATAACCGAGACCGAAAGCAAAGCCGACGAGCGCCGCGTCACGGCGCCCGGCTGTGCGCTGCCACAGCACGATCAGCAGCGCGAGCGTCATGACCGGCAGCGGGAACCAATACAGCGGCGCGAATCCCGCGACGGTCGCCGCGCCAGCGAATGCCGCAAGCGGAAGCGCTTTGGCGCGGGGCAGCACGCCGCCGTTGGCGAAGAGGGTCACGCCGGCACTTATTTTGCGCCGGGTTTTTTTTCCACCAGCAACAGATGGAGCCGGCGGCTGTCGGCGCGCAGCACTTTGAAGCTTAGATCGTCAAAGCTTAACTGCTCGCCGCGTTTGGGCACGCGGCCGAAGCGCGAGAGCACGTGACCGCCGATCGTGGCGTGTTCTGCGTCGCTGAAACGGGTGCCGAACACTTCGTTGAACTTTGCGATTTCGGTCACAGCCTTAACGCGATTGGCACCGCCCTTGTCGGCGATAATGTCATCCTCGGTCTCGTCGAAGTCGTATTCGTCCTCGATATCGCCGACAATCTGCTCGAGCACGTCTTCGATCGTCAAGAGTCCGGCAACGCCGCCGTACTCGTCGACCACGATCGCCATGTGATTGCGGTTAGCGCGAAAATCCTTGAGCAGTACGTTGAGCCGCTTCGATTCCGGGATAAATACCGCCGGACGCAGCATGTCACGCACGTTGAACTCTTCCTCGCCGGCGTAATAGCGCAGCAGATCCTTTGCGAGCAGAATTCCGATTACGTCATCTTTGTTGTCTTCGATCACGGGGAAACGCGAGTGCCCGGTCTGGATCACGAGCGGGATGAACTTGTCGGGTGGCTCGCTGATGTCGATCACGTCCATCTGCGCGCGCGGAATCATGATTTCGCGCGCCTGCATTTCAGATACCTGCAGCACGCCCTCAATCATCGATAACGCATCGCTGTCGAGCAGGTTGCGCTCATAAGACGAGCGCATCAGCTCGATGAGTTGTTCGCGGTCCTCGGGTTCGCGCATCAACAGCGCGCCGAGCCGCTCAAGCCACGTAGGTTTGGTTTGGGTTGCACCCATGGTCGGATGGTCAGTGATAAGGGTCTGCAAAGCCCAAGCGCGCGAGTATCCGCGCTTCGAGCCGTTCCATGCGTCGCGCCTCATCGGCGCGCTCGTGATCATGTCCCTGCAGGTGCAACGCGCCGTGAACCGTCAGATGAGCGAAATGGGCATCGCGGCTTACGCCGCGCCGCTTTGCCTCGCGCGCCACCACCGGCGCGCAGATCGCGATATCTCCCTCGAGCGGACGCGCCGAATAAACAAAGGTCAACACGTTGGTCGCGTAAGCACGTCCGCGGTAATGATGGTTAAGCAGGCGCGCTTCGCGCGCGCCGACAACGCGCAGCGTGAGCCGCGCGCTTTTCGTGATCGCGGCGCGCACCCATTTTGTGAAGTTGGCGCGTGACGGTATCTGAGTTGAGCGGGTTCCATACTGGACCGTCAATGCCAGCTTAGCAGGCTGATGCAGAGCCCGCCGCGGCCCCATGGGGTTCTGCATCAGCCTGCTAGGCGCGCGGCTCGGCTTGCGCTTTCGTGTGCCGCTCATAGGCATTGACGATACGCTGCACCAGTGGATGGCGTACCACGTCGCTCGATTGGAAATGGGTGAAGGCGATGCCGCGCACGCGCTTGAGTACCCCCGCGGCCTCGATCAGCCCGCTCTTGTGGCCGCGCGGCAGATCGATTTGCGTGATGTCGCCGGTGATCACCGCCTTACTGCCGAAGCCTATGCGCGTCAGAAACATTTTCATCTGCTCGGGCGTGGTGTTCTGCGCTTCATCGAGGATCACGAATGAGTGATTTAGCGTGCGCCCGCGCATGAATGCCAGCGGCGCAACCTCGATCGCATTGCGTTCAAAGAGCTTGGCCACCTTGTCGAAGCCCAACAGGTCATAGAGTGCATCGTAAAGCGGGCGCAGATAAGGATCGACTTTTTGCGCCATGTCGCCGGGCAGAAAGCCGAGCCGCTCACCGGCTTCGACTGCGGGACGCACCAGCACGATGCGTTTGACGCTGTCGCGCTCGAGCGCGTCGACTGCGCAGGCCACCGCGAGATAGGTCTTGCCGGTACCGGCAGGGCCGATGCTGAATGTGATGTCATGCTTTTGAATCTGCTTCAAGTACTGCACTTGACGCGGCGTGCGCCCGTGCAGATCAGGGCGCCGGGTTTTCAGCTGCGGCCCTTCGTGGGCGGCGGCTAAATCTTTGGCGCGCGTCACTTCAATCAGTCCCAGCTGCACATCTTCGACCGAGAGATTGCGTTTGGCTTGGGCATAAAAGTTCTCGAGCGCCTGGGTTGCGAGCCGAGTCTGATGCGGGCTGCCGGACAGCGCAAAACGCTCGCCGCGGCGCGCGATGACGACCTCGAACGCGGATTCGATCTGGCGCAGGTTTTCGTCGAGCACGCCGCACAAGTTGGCCAGCCGCTGGTTATCGACGGGCGTGAACGAAACTTCGACCGGTTTCAAGCGTGAACGAGCACGATCTCGCCGCGCAGCGAACGCGCCAACGCAGCGGTGATAGTGACCTCGACGAACTGTCCGCACAGGCGCGGGTCGCCGGCAAAGTTGACGGGTCGATTATTGTCGGTGCGGCCGGTGAGCTCGCGCGCGTCTTTTCTCGAGGCGCCCTCGACCAGAATGCGCTGCGTCGTGCCGACCATGGCGTGACTGATCGTCTGCGCCTGGGCTTCGAGCAATGCCTGCAGCCGGTGCAGGCGCGCGAGCTTGATTGCTTGCGGCGTCGCGTCGGGCAACTCGGCCGCCGGCGTGCCGGGGCGCGGACTGTAAATGAAGCTGAAGCTGGAATCGAAATGGATATCCTCGATGAGTTTCAGCGTGGCTTCGAAGTCGGCGTCGGTTTCGCCCGGAAAACCGACGATGAAGTCGGATGAGATCGAAATGCCGGGACGTATTTCGCGCAACCGGCGGACGATCGATTTGTATTCGAGCGCGCTGTACCCGCGCTTCATTGCGCTCAACACGCGATCGGAGCCCGACTGTACCGGCACGTGCGCGTGACTCACCAGTTGCGGCACGCGGGCGTAGACGTCAATCAATCGCTGAGTGAACTCCTTGGGGTGCGAAGTCGTATAGCGTATGCGCTCGATGCCTGGGATTTCAGCCACGTATTCGAGCAGCAGAGCAAAATCGGCGAGCGGGTTTTTTTGCGCACGATCACCTGATTCCCCAAGCGCTCCCCGATACGCGTTCACATTCTGGCCAAGCAGCGTGATTTCCCTGACATTCTGCGCGGCAAGTTCGGCGACTTCCGTGAGTACATCGTCAAGCGGCCGCGAAATTTCCTCGCCGCGCGTGTACGGCACCACGCAAAAGCTGCAGTATTTGCTGCAGCCTTCCATAATCGATACGAACGCCCTGCTGCCCTCAACGCGGGCCGGCGGCAGGCAATCGAACTTTTCGATTTCGGGAAACGAGATGTCGACCTGAGGGACACCGCTTGCGCGACGCGCGGCTATCATGTCCGGCAGCCGATGCAGCGTCTGCGGTCCGAACACCAGATCGACATAAGGCGCGCGCTTGACGATTGCCGCGCCTTCCTGGCTTGCCACACAGCCGCCGACGCCGATGATCAACCCGGGCCGCGCATGCTTCAGGTGTTTGACGCGGCCCAGATCGTGAAACACTTTTTCCTGCGCCTTCTCGCGCACTGAGCAGGTGTTGAACAGAATCACGTCAGCATCGTCAGGCGCATCGGTCGTGACCATGCCGTGCACTGCGTTGAGCACGTCGGCCATCTTGCCCGAGTCGTACTCGTTCATTTGGCAGCCGAAGGTCTTGATGTAGAGTTTTTGTGCCACGTGGGCTATGGCTTATTGTCGAGTTGCGCTTTCTCGAACGGCGTCAGAACATAAATGCGCGCGATGTCGCCATTCAAGTCGATGGTATA
>DASYSI010000036.1:0-2964 GCA_036003485.1 Burkholderiales bacterium
GCCAAACTGCAGGAAATCGTCTATCAGGCGTTCGGTGATTACCGCGGCGCTCTGGTCGCGATCGATCCCACGACCGGAGGCGTGCTTGCATTCGTGTCCAAACCCGGTTTCGATCCTAATCTTTTCGTCGACGGTATCGACACTCAGAACTGGAAAGAGCTCAATGAGTCGCCCGACCGGCCAATGGTTAACCGCGCGCTCGCGGGCACCTATCCTCCCGGTTCGACGTTCAAGCCATTCATGGCGCTCGCCGCGCTGACTTACGGCAAGCGCCGGCCCGAACAGACGATCAGTGATCCGGGCGGCTTCAACTTCGGCGGTCACTTTTTCCGTGACGACAAGGTCGGCGGGCACGGTTTGGTCGACATGTACAAATCGATCGTCGTGTCGTGCGACACGTACTACTACATGCTCGCGAATGACCTTGGCATCGATAACATCGCAAGGTTCATGCGGACGTTCGGCTTCGGCAGCCCCACCGGGATCGACATCAAAGGTGAGGCGCAGGGTTCCCTGCCGTCGCAGGAATGGAAAATGAAACGCTTCAGGCAGAAATGGTACGCGGGCGAAACCATCAGCGTCGGCATCGGCCAGGGCTACAACGCTTACACGCCGCTGCAGCTCGCGCAGGCGGTCGCGACCATCGCCAACGACGGCGTGACGTTCAAACCGCATATTGTCGACTATGTCGAAGACATCGTGACGCATAAGCATACGGTGATCGAGCCGCAGCCGCTGCGTACGCTCGAGCTGAAACCCGAGCATCTCAAGGTGGTCAAAGATGCGATGATCGGCGTCAACAAAGAAGGCACCGGCGCGCGTGCGTTTGCGGGCGCGTCGTACGTGAGCGCCGGCAAGACCGGCACGGCCCAGGTCGTTGCCCTGAAGCAGGGCGAAAAATACGTCGCGAGCCGTGTTACGGAGCGCAATCGGGATCATGCGCTGTTCATCGCCTACGCGCCGGCCGACAAGCCGAAGATTGCGCTTGCGGTGCTGGTTGAAAACGCGGGCTTCGGCGCGCGTGCGGCGGCGCCGATCGCGCGTATGGTCATCGATTATTATCTGCTCGGCAAGCAGCCCACTCCGCTCAAGGCCGCCGGCGAAAACAATGACGACGGCCGCGATTAGGCGCCTCGCGCGCCTGGTGACGGCGCACATCGACGGTCCGCTGCTCGGCGCGACCCTGCTGCTGCTGGGAGTCAGTCTGGTTGTGATATTCAGCGGCTCGAACCAAAACTTCACACGCGTCACGTCGCAGACCGTCAGCATGCTGGTCGCGTTCGGCGTGATGTACGTGTTCGCTAATATTCCGCCCCATTTCCTCATGCGCATTGCGCTGCCGCTGTACGTGCTCGGCGTACTGTTGTTGATATGCGTCGCGGCGTTCGGTGACGTCGTCAATGGCGCGCGGCGCTGGCTGCATGTCGGAGTCACGCGCATCCAGCCGTCGGAAATCATGAAAATTGCCGTGCCGTTGATGCTGGCATGGTATTTTGACCGCTACGAGGCGACACTCAAATTCAAAAACTACATCATCGCCGCAGTGCTGCTGGTCGTGCCGGTCGGATTGATCGTGCGCCAACCCGATCTCGGCACTGCGCTGCTGATTTCGGCGGCAGGCTGTTACGTGATGTTTCTCGCCGGACTGTCATGGCGCGTCATCGCGGCACTGGCAACCGCCGGCGCGGCCAGCGTGCCCTTGCTGTGGGGCGCAATGCACGACTATCAGCGCCAGCGCATACTGACCTTGTTCGACCCGTCGCAGGACCCGCTCGGCGCCGGCTATCACACCATACAGTCCACGATTGCGGTCGGCTCGGGCGGCATTTTCGGCAAAGGTTGGCTGCAAGGCACGCAGACCCATCTCGATTTCATTCCGGAGCGCACCACCGATTTCATTTTCGCGGTCTATTCGGAGGAGTTCGGCCTGCTTGGCAATACGCTGCTGCTGATCCTGTTTTTGCTGGTGATCGCGCGTGGCACGATGATCACCGCCAATGCGCCGACGCTGTTCACGCGTTTGTTCGGCGGAGCCATAACGCTGACTTTCTTCACTTACGCATTCGTTAACATGGGCATGGTCAGCGGCATCCTGCCGGTTGTGGGTGTGCCGCTGCCGCTGATCAGTTATGGCGGTACTTCACTGGTAACGATCTGTCTCGGGTTAGGCATCCTGATGAGCATACAGACGCACAAGAAACTGGTGCAGTCGTGATGAGGAAAGACGCCGGGCGAGAGACGAGAGGCGGGAAAAAACCGCCCGGTTCTCCGTCTATCGTCTATCGTCTATCGTCTCTCCGCGTAATTGCAGCGTTCGCTGCAATTACGCTTGCCGGCTGCGGCAGTCTATCTTCGCGCGACACGGCGAGCGTCGCGCGCGCACCCGAGCCGGCGACGGTGCCAGCCAAGCCTTCGACGCCGCGCGGTGGCGGCTACTATCTCGACGACGGGCCGGGCGACAATCCACCGCCCAACCTCGATCAGATTCCTGACGCGGTGCCGAAACGCGAGCCGCTGGCACGCGGCGCGATGCGGCCGTATACGATCATGGGACAAAGTTACACCCCGATGACTGCGATTCAGCCGTACAAAGCGCGCGGCATCGCAAGCTGGTACGGGCGCCGTTATCACGGGCAGAAAACTTCGTCGGGCGATATTTACGACATGTACGGCATGACCGCAGCACACCCGGTGCTGCCGATTCCAAGCTATGCGCGCGTCACCAACGTGCAAAACAATAAGTCGGTCGTGGTGCGTGTCAACGATCGCGGGCCGTTTCACTCCGACCGGCTGATCGACCTGTCTTACACCGCGGCCTACCGGCTCGGTGTGCTCGGAGGCGGCAAAGCGCTGGTCGAAGTCGAAACCATCATTCCAGATGCCGGAATACCAGTCACGCCTACAATGGCTGCGGCACCGGCGCCAATTGATTCAACGACAACGATCGCGGCAGCCGCGCCCCCG
>DASYSI010000037.1:0-9771 GCA_036003485.1 Burkholderiales bacterium
CCTCAAGCCGTTCGTGCCATCGACGGCGCCAATCGTGAGCGGCGTTCCCGCCGCTTCTGTGAATGTGAACTGACCACCGACTCCGGCAGCAGTGCCGGCAAGCGTTCCGACCGTGTTGGCTTCGGGCAGGATGACAGAGCCGAACAAGCCGGTGAGTTTGAGGTTGGTGACGTTGAGGGTTGCGCCAGACGCCTGCCCGATCGAGCTGCCGGTAAGTGCAAGGCTCTGTGCTCCAGTGCGTGAGATCGGGCCTTGAACCGTCAGCGCTCCGCCGGTGGCGGTGACGCGCAGTGCGTTCGAGCCGCCGTTCACGAGGTTGCCGAGCTCGGCAGTCGTGAAATCGAGCGAAGTCGCGCTATCCGCTGCGACGCCCAGGTTGACTGGACGGCCAAACGAGCGCGTGGAAATGTTGATATCGGTAACGCTCGTTACCGCGGAGTTCACCGCGATGCTATCCGTCGAGAAGGTTACGTTCTGCGCGTTGACCGGCCCATTTAAAGTGATCACAGGTGCGTTAATGGTGAGCGGACTGGTGGTCGCGAGGGTCGCGCCCGGGTTGAGTGCAAACGACGTGCCCGAATTGAACGTTACCGAAGAGTGCCCGGCGCTGATCGGCGCATTGACAGTCATCGCCCCGCTGCTGGAATTTCCGATCGTGAGCGGTCCGCTGGTGATCATGTTATCCAGCTGGGCCTGGCCGCTGGCGCCGAAATTTATCGCCGCACCCGCGGTGTTTTGCTGCGCAGTAATTCCGCCGGTGCCCGCGTTGAGCGGCGCCGTGATTTGGAGATTGTCTGACGTGAGCGTAGCGCCCGTGCTGGTAATCGGAGCGGCCAGATTCAATGTGCTTGCTCCGCCGGCGTTCGCGCTGAAAAATCCCCCGCTGATAGCCGCGGCCACGGTGACTGGGCCGGTCGACGAAAACAACTGCACGCCGCCGCCGCCCAAAGTGGTAACGGGAGCATTGATCGATACACCGGTAGACCCGTTTGCAAAAAACGATCCGCCGGTGATCGCGCTCGAAACATTCACAGCATTGGCCACTGACTGTAACGACACGCTTCCGGCGCTCGTGATGGTACGCATGGTATTGATCGGCGCGTTGATTGCGGTCAAGTCGCGGCCCGCGATCGAAACGACCCCTCCATTGGTGAATATGCCGCCGCCGAGCGTGACACCGCCGCCGCCAATTCCGTCGAGATCGGCCTGGAGCAGGACGTTCAGGGGATCGCCGGTGGAAGTTATGCTGCCGCCGGGATTAATGACGATGTTGTTGTGTGCCTGCATCGAGAGCGTAGTCGTGCCAATCGGACCGATGAGGACGCCGCCAGGCCCGGTCGGGCCGATGACGACGCCACCCGGCCCTAATATTGTCGCCGCCGACTTGACGATCGGCGCGCTGACCGTAATATTCCCCAACTGCGTTCCCGCAGTCGGCCCCTGGCTCGTCGTGGTAAGGGTAACGTTGCTGCCCAAATTGAGCTGGGAGTTGATCAGATCCACGCTTACGGTCGAAGTATCCCCAAGCGGCGAGAAAAAAGGTGCGCCGGCATTATTGATGAGGGTGCTGCCTACGACGGCATCGCCGGCGACTAAGTTGAGATCCACCGGATCGAGCAGCCATGTCCCGCCGGTTCCCGCGGGCGCGCTGACGTCGGGTCCACGGGTGACCTCGAGGGAATGGCCTGACGTTTCTACAAAGCCGCCATTGCCGGACTGCGCGCCACCGCGCGCGCTGATGTTTCCATACATCCGCGTCGCGTCGTCGGACCAGACGATCACTTTGCCGCCATCACCGCTCGCGATCGCGTCAGCGCGGATCGAAGCATCCGACCCCACGTACGTGCGAAACGCGTTTTGTATATCGGGATTGCGACCCTGGTAGTCGCCACCCACCAACACCGTGCCGCCGCCTGCCTGACCGGACGCATCGATGCGTGCACCGTCGAGCACTCCGACATTATTGCCGAGCAATTGAACGCTGCCGCCCTGGCCTTCGCTGCCCTTCGCTTCAACCACGCCCGAAATGAGTGTCGTGTCTCCGGACTGAATCGTGATGTTGCCGCCTTGCGCACCGTTCGCCGCAACCACACCGCCTGATTCCAGATTCGTATTGCCGGTTGCCTTGAGCAAAATCTCGCCGTGCTCGCCGAGAACCACGCCATCGGCGCGAATCACGCCGCTGTTTCGAATAAGCCCCGCGTAAATTCCGATCTTGCCGCTGTTGGCGATGATTTGCCCGACGTTGACCGCTTCAGTGTCGGGAGCGGTGATTTCAACCCGCAGATTGGGGGTGCCGGCGTCCACAAGCTCCACGCTGCGGCCCGCCGCCAGAATCACTTCGCCCTGCGGGCTTGTGATGATGCCACTGTTTTGCACGCTGGGCGCAATCAGATAAACCTGCCCGCCGGTGGGTGTGGTGATCGCTGCGTTATTGACAACGCTGCCCGCGCCTGGTGTGTCGGTGAATCTGAGACGGCCCGCCAGAAAATCCTGGTTTGAAAGATTCAGCGTCGAGGCGACCAGTCCGCCGACGTCTATCTGTGCACCCGCGCCAAACAATATGCCATTGGGATTAACCAGGAAAACGCGCCCGTTCGACTGCAAGGCGCCCAGTATCAATGACGGATCGATGCCGACGACACGATTGAGCACCGAGCTTGACGCCGACTGCTGGATGAAGCGCGTGAGCTCATTGGTGCCGATCGAAAAACGCTGCCAGTTGATGATCGAGCCTGGCGTATTGGTGACGTTGAGCGTATTGCCGTTGTAGTTGAATGTCACCTGGCCATTGACAACCGCAAAGCCGGTGGGATTCGCGAAGGCGGGCGTCTGAACGCTGACAGCAAAGCATGAAGCGACGGCAAGCGTAACCGCTTTCACTCGAAGCGGCATCGGCGAGCGATGGCGTTTGTTCATGATTTCTCCCTTGCAATCCGTTAGTTATCAATGGACATTCTATGGGATTCTAGCGGATTCCAATAAAGTCTATGCAAATTTTTTGCGATCCGGGTTATCCCATCCGCATAGCACGATCGCGCGCTGGATAAGCTTATGATTTCTAAAAGTTTACGGCTCTTGAGACACACGCTGCCGAAAAGTTTCGCCGAGGCAAACCGCACTCGCCACTGAAACATTAAGGCTTTCAACCGTTCCCGACATCGGAATACGCACGAGTTGATCACAGTGCTCGCGCGTCAGGCGCCGCATGCCTTCGCCTTCAGCGCCGAACACCCACGCCAGCGCACCGGTCAACTTAGCGCCGTAGAGCAAGGTCGTTGCAGCTTCGTCGGCGCCGACGATCCAGATGTCGCGTTCCTTGAGCTCACGCAGCGTGCGCGCCAGATTGGTGACGGCAACGTACGGAACCGTTTCAGCTGCGCCACTCGCGACTTTCGATACGACCGGCGTGATGCCGACTGCGCGGTCTTTAGGCGCGATCACCGCATGCACGCCAAACGCATCGGCGACGCGTAAACACGCGCCGAGATTGTGTGGATCCTGCACGCCGTCGAGCACGAGTAGCAACGCCGCGCCGCTGATACGATCGAGCACTTCATTCAGATCGTGACGCGGCTTACCCGCCACGACTCGTGCCGCGATGCCCTGATGACGCGCGTTTCCAGTCAGCCCATCGAGACGCTGCGCGTCCACGGCAATCACGCGCACGTCGTGGCTTGCGGCCAGTTTCACCAGATCCTGAGTCCGCGCGTCTTTGCGCGCGCCGTCGACATAGATCTCCTGCACGCTCAAAGCATTCTGACGCATGCGGCTTATCACCGCATGAAAGCCATAAATTATTGTTGAGTCGGTCAATTCAAGCTCCCAGTGCAGAAGATGCGGAGAATGCAGAGGGCGCGGCGCGTGTGTTCAGCGTCTTGCGCGTTGAGAGGTTGAATCATCCAGTACGAAATCGATCTTGCTCGACTCGATATCGACTCGCGCCACCCGCACCACGACGCGATCACCGAGTCTGAAGCGTTTCGCGGTACGTTCACCCATTAACTGATGTTTCGCCGCGTCGAAATGAAAGTAGTCGCTGCCCAGATCGGATACATGCACCAGTCCCTCGACGTATACGTCGTCGAGCGCAACAAAAATCCCAAACCCCACCACCGAACTGATGGTGCCGTTGAATGTCTCGCCGACGCGATCGCGCATGTAATAGCACTTGAGCCACGACTCGACATCGCGCGTCGCTTCGTCGGCACGGCGTTCCGTCTGCGAGCAATGCACGCCAAGTTCCTGCCAGTTGCCGGGATCGTAGCGCTTGCCGTGCAGCACAGCCTTGATCGCGCGGTGCACAAGCAGGTCAGGATAGCGCCGGATGGGCGAAGTGAAATGCGCGTAGGCCTCGTATGCGAGTCCGAAGTGGCCGACATTTTCGGGACTATAGACGGCCTGACGCAGCGAACGCAGCATGACGGTTTGCAGCAACTGCGCGTCGGGGCGGTGCTTGCAGCGCTCAAGCAGCTTCGCGTAATCACTCGCATGCGGCGTTGCGCCGCCTCCGAGCTGCAGCCCGAATCCCTTGAGAAACTCGCGCAGTCCGAGCAGTCTTTCGGGCGTGGGTCCCCCATGGATCCGGTAGAGCGTCGGGTGGTCATGCCCGCTCAAAAAACCGGACGCGCTGACGTTGGCCGCAAGCATGCATTCCTCGATCAGGCGGTGCGCGTCGTTGCGCTGCACCGGAACGATGCGCTCGATCTTGCCGTGCGCGTCGAAAATCATCTGCGTTTCGACGCTGTCAAAATCAATGGCGCCGCGCTTGGCGCGCGCTTTGGCGAGTGCCTGATACAGGCGCTGCAGATTCTGGATGTGCGGCAGCAAGCTCCCATGACGCTGCGCCGCCGCGCCTTTCGGGTCGGCGAGCATTTCGGCTACCGCGGTATAGGTTAACCGCGCGTGCGACCACATCACAGCAGGATAAAAGCGGTAAGCGGCGACACCGCCATGCGTGTCGACCGTCATGTCACATACCACGCATAGGCGATCGACCTTGGGATTGAGCGAACACAGTCCGTTCGATAGCACCTCGGGCAGCATCGGGATCACACGTCGCGGAAAATATACTGAATTGCCGCGGTTGCGCGCCTCGGCGTCGAGCGCGTCGCCGTGTTTGACGTAATGACTGACGTCCGCGATCGCGACCACCAGCCGGAAACCCTTGCCGCTCGGCTCGCAGTAGACCGCGTCATCGAAATCCCTGGCGGTCTCGCCATCAATGGTTACCAGCGGCAGTTCGCGCAGATCGGTACGCCCTTCGCTGTCGCGCGCCGTGACATCCTTGCTGAATGCTTCGCAGGCTCTGTCGACAGCGCGCGGAAACTCATGCGGCAGATCGTGCTTGCGGAGCGCGATCTCGATTTCCATGCCGGGGTCGGCATAATTGCCGAGCACCTCGACCACGCGCGCAATCGGCTGCGCGTGTTTGGCCGGCTGCTCGATGATCTCGGCGACCACGACCTGTCCCGGCTGCGCGTTGAGCGCATTTCCCGGGGGAACCAGCAGGTCCTGGCTGATGCGCTTATTTTCCGCGACCACGGACAACACGCCGCGCTCGCTATGAAGCCTGCCGACGACGCGATGGTTGGCGCGCGCCAGCACCTCGACGATTTTCGCCTCCGGCCGTCCGCGGCGGTCAACACCCACTTCGCGCACCGCAACGCGATCGCCGTGTAGCACTTTATGCATTTCCTGCGGCCCAAGAAACAGATCGGGTCCGGCGCCATCTCTCACCACGAAGCCGAAGCCGTCGGGGTGGCCCTGGACGGTGCCCGTGATGAGGTCAAGCTTGCTTACCACGCAGATCGCATCGCGCCGGTTGCGTATGATCTGACCATCGCGCTGCATCGCGCCTAAACGGCGCTCGAACCCTTCCTGTTCGCTCGCCGTGATGCCGAGCAATTGAGCGAGCTGCACACCGCTGACCGGCACGCCTTGCGCTTCAAGCGTGCGCAGAATCATTTCGCGGCTCGGCACCGGCTCGTCATAGTTGCTCGTTTCACGCGTGAGAAACGGGTCGCTGCGGCGCGTTGCAGCGCGCGCGGATGTGCGCGGCTCCGCGGGCTGACGCTTGGGCGTTGCGCGCGGCTTGGGCGCGTCGCGCTTAACGCGCGACTTGGTGTTTGATCGCGCTCGAATTTTGCGCTTGTTCATTTGACAAACCAGCCTTTTATGATTAAATTTGCGCCCCTTGCATGCCGAGGTGGCGGAATTGGTAGACGCACCAGGTTCAGGTCCTGGCGGTGGCAACACTGTGGGGGTTCGAGTCCCTTCCTCGGCACCATCAATTCAGTTTCGAGTTCCAGGTTTCGAGTAGAAACTATCCCTTGAACGG
Organism: Burkholderiales bacterium; assembly: GCA_036003485.1. GTDB lineage: Bacteria > Pseudomonadota > Gammaproteobacteria > Burkholderiales > SG8-41 > PALSA-1004. The sequence continues at coordinate 6,341 of DASYSI010000037.1, forward strand.
ATGCCGCAGCACGATCGTCTGCGCGCGATCCGCGCCGGTTGATATCATGTCTACCGGCACTTCGCAAATCTGCTCGATGCGCTGCAGGTAACGCTGTGCCGCACGCGGCAACTGATCGTAACGCGTCAATCCCACCGTATTCTCGGACCAGCCGGGGATCTCTTCGTAGATTGGCTCGCATTCTGCCAGCATCTCGGCGCCAAACGGCAGCAGGTCGCGGCGCTCATTATCGAGGCGATAGCCGACCCCGAGCTGCAATGTCTCGACTCCGTCGAGGACATCGAGTTTGGTTACGCACAGGCCGGATATACCGTTGATCTGGATCGAACGCTTGAGTGCAGCAGCATCGAACCAACCGCAGCGGCGCGGCCTTCCCGTTACCGAGCCGAATTCGTTACCGCGCTCGGCCAGATGCCTGCCGATATCGTCCTCGAGTTCGGTCGGAAACGGCCCGGAACCGACACGCGTGGTATAGGCCTTAGTGATTCCCAGCACGTAGTGCAGCAAATGCGGTCCGATGCCGGCGCCGGCGCAGGCCGCGCCGGCGACGCAGTTGCTCGATGTCACGTACGGATAGGTGCCGTGATCGACGTCGAGCAGCGTGCCTTGCGCGCCCTCGAATAGCAGGTTCTTGCCCGCTTTCTGCGCCTCATACAGCATGCGCGGTACGTCGGCCACCATCGGTTTGATGCGCGCGGCAAGCGCGAGTGTAGCGTCGAGCGTTTGTTGAAAATCCACGATCGGCGCGTAAAAATAATTTTTGAGCACGAAATTGTGATAATCGAGCACTTCGCCAAGCTTGGCGGCGAAGCGCTCGCGGTACAGCAAATCCTGAACACGGATCGCGCGCCGCGCGACCTTGTCCTCATAGGCCGGCCCGATACCGCGCCCGGTGGTGCCGATTCTGCCCGCGCCTTTCGCCGCTTCCCGTGCGTGGTCAATCGCGACGTGATAAGGCAGTATCAGCGGGCACGCCTCGCTGATGCTGAGCCGGCTCTTGACATCGACACCTACGCTTTCAAGCTCTTCGATTTCGGCAAGCAGCGCTGCGGGCGACAGCACGACGCCATTGCCGATGTAGCAGGCAACGCTGTCGCGCAGGATGCCGGACGGTATCAGACGCAGTATCGTCTTCTTGCCGCCAATCACAAGCGTGTGGCCGGCATTGTGCCCGCCTTGAAATCGCACCACACCGTGGGCATGATCGGTGAGCCAGTCGACGATCTTGCCTTTGCCTTCATCGCCCCACTGGCTGCCGATTACCACTACGTTCCTAGCCATGTATTCTCAGCCTGCGCAATATATATCTGAGGACAACCGTCGAGTGGTACAGTCGCAGTTTTTTACTCACCGATCGCCCGCTTTCTCGACGACCCACTTGCCGTTGCGAAGCATCAGCTTGCGATTGCAGCCAAGCTCGGAACGCGACTTTTCGTGCCCCGGCAGGTCGATCACCACGACGTCTCCGGCCTTGCGCAGCGCCGCGATGCGCCGCTGCAGTATTTGATCCTGCGGCAGATAGGGCGCGAGCACCGCGGCGCGCGGCTCGGCAACCGGAGCTGCCGCCACGACCTCGCGCAGATCCATGCTGAAGCCAGTCGCCGGTCGCGCCCGGCCAAACGCCTTGCCGACTTCATCATAGCGGCCGCCCAAGGCCAGCGCGTTCGACCAGCCCTCGGCATAGGCCGCGAACACCACCCCGCTCTGGTAGCGATAACCGCGCAACTCGCCGAGATCGAAGCAGGTCTTGGCATCGGCATCCTGCGGCGATGCCGCAATCGTACGCAACTGCGCAAGAGCCTGCCTGATTTCAGGATAATCGGGCAATTGCTTTTTTGCCTGCGCCAGCACTTCAATGCCGCCAGCGAGCTCGGGTAATGCCTGCAGCGCAGCGCGCACATCGCGGTCGAGCGCGCGTACAAGTTTTGCCAACGCCGTCTTGTCCTTGGCCTGCACCGCGTTGAATAATTCAGATTCCGTTTCGGCCTCGCCTCCGGCCTTGCGCACCAGCGTACGGAACACCGCGACGTGACCGATGTCAAGCTGTGGCCGGGCAATCCCGGCCAGACGCAATGCGTCGAGCATCAGACGCTGCACTTCGAGATCGCTTTCGATGCCGGCATGGCCATAAATCTCGGCGCCGATCTGCAACGGCTCGCGCGTTCGGTTGAGTCCGCGCGGCAGCGTATGCAGGACGCTGCCCGCGTAGCACAGCCGGTTCACACCTGTGCGGTTCATCATATGCGCGTCAATGCGCGCGACCTGGGGTGTGATATCGGCGCGCACGCCCAAGGTGCGCCCCGACAGCTGGTCAATGAGTTTGAACGTTCTCAGATCGAGGTCATGCCCGGTGCCCGTCAGCAGCGATTCGACATGCTCGAGCAATGGCGGCACTACAAGCTGGTAGCCGTGGACTTCGAACAGATCGAGCATCGCGCGCCGCAGCGTCTCAATGCGGCGTGCCTCGGCCGGGAGGATATCCTCAATATACTCGGGTAAAAGCCATTTACGCATGATCAGTCCAGCCGCTGCGAACAGACAATGATTGAAGCATACTCGCGGCAACGCCAAATCAGGTTGACAGAAAAAGCAGCGCCAATCCCGCCAGCAGCGAAGCCAGGCCGATGAAGCGCAACTGGCCGTCGGACATGGCGGTGAGACGGCGAAAACTTTCACGCCAGAAAGCGGGAACCAGAAACGGCAGCAGACCCTCGATGATGAGCATGAGCGCCAGCGCGGTCAGCAGGGTATTACTCACGGCAACTCTCCAAGCCCTCTGCGTCGGCTACTTGGAGGGTTTGCTGTTCTTGAAGTATTTGAAAAACTCCGAATTGGGCTCGAGCACCAGCACATCGCTCTTGTTCTTGAAGCTTTGCTTGTAGGCCTCAAGGCTGCGGTAAAACGCGTAAAACTCGGGGTTCTGTTCGTAGGCGCGCGCGTAAATTGCAGCCGCCTTGGCGTCGCCGTCGCCCTTGATGCGCTCCGCTTCGCGATAAGCTTGCGCGAGGGTCACTTCACGCTGCCGGTCGGCATCGGCCCGGATCTTTTCCGATTCCGCAGCGCCGGTCGAACGCAATTCGTTGGCGACGCGCTTGCGCTCCGCGTCCATGCGGCTGTACACGGATTGGCTCACCTCCTGCGGCAGATCGACGCGCTTCACGCGCACGTCGAGCACCTCGACGCCGATTTTGCGCGCGTCCTCATTCGCCTTCTCGCGCATCAGCTCCATGATCCGATCGCGCTCGCCCGATACCACATCGTGCACCGTGCGATTGCCGAATTCGGCGCGCAGTCCGTCATTGATGGTCTGCAGCAGCCGCGTCTGCGCACGCGATTCCTCGCCGTTGACGCTGACGTAGTATTTTTCGACTTCGGCGATACGCCACTTGACGAACAAGTCGACCAGCACGTTCTTCTTTTCGGAGGTGAGA
>DASYSI010000038.1:0-6106 GCA_036003485.1 Burkholderiales bacterium
GACGATCTCACCCGCTTTCAGGGGCACTTCCTGCGAGTCGAGGACGAGCACGATCTCGCCTTCGAGCACGATACCGAAATCGAGCGTGCGCGTTTTCTGCATATATGGATGCGGTGCCAATGGCGAGTAAGTCGATGCGCCCGGAGAGCCCATCGATTTGAAGTAGGCGGCAACTTCGGCCGCGCCCACTTTGCCTTTCCATACGGCGTCGGGCGGAAACGTGACGACGTTCAGCACCGATCCTTGGGCAGGCGGCTCGAGCGTGTGCGGCAAGTGCAGCGTCTCGAAAACGATTTTCGCCGGCGCGCCATCGACTACCCACATGCGCTGCAAAGCAAAGCCCGGGCGCGCGGGATCGGTACGCACATCAGGTGATGCGTCATCACCCACGAGGCTCGACTTGCCCGCTTCGCGATCGATGGTGACGATACGCCGCTGCGGCTTAACGCCGGGAGGAAGTTTTTGATCAGGCCGCGGGCGCATAACCGGATCACTGCCTTGAGCTGTTCCCGCAGGACCGTCGACGAACTGCGCGGAAATCATGTCGAAAGCCATCATGCAGCCCATTTTCGAGCTGTCCCACAGATGCCATGCGCCGACCTGCACGACGATGTCGCCGGGCTTCATTACGAGCTTGCAATCGTCGAGCTCGATAATGCGCTCGCCCGAAAGCATGATTCCGTAGTCCACTGACTGCGTCTTGTGCATATAGGAACGGTTGTAGGCATTGCCGCCGCCGCGGTCCCACGTGCGGCCGTGCGACTCCGGCGCTTTGTACGGATCGTTGGGCGGCGCTTCGCCGGTCTTTGCGAGCCAATGCACGACTCGCAGATGGCCGCCGCCCGGGGGGCCGGGGAATTCGTCGTTCCATGTGCCGGCGTCCTCGGTGCCGTCGAGCGGCGGCGGTGTCTCGCGCCAGACCCAGAAGTCGGTATGGCCTCTTCCTTTGAAGTTGCTTTCATGAGTCCCGGGTGACGGTCCATCCCAAACCACTTTCGATCGGCCGCGCTCGTCGTTTCCCGTGACCACCCTTCTGATCGGCGTCAGTGCCATGTTTTATTTTCTCCTTTAGTTTTTAAACGCGATGTTTGCGCTGCCTTTGAACGCGAGCATCTCGCGCGCTCGCGCCGATGTTGCGCGGCAGCTTATGTCTCGTGATCCATCTGCACCGCTTCGAGGAAGCGCGAGACGAGGTTATACGCCGCGATCGTCGCGGTAAGCTCGGTCAGCTCGCGCGCATCGAAGTGTCCCCTGAGTGCATCGAATACGTCGTCGGGCACATGAACGTCTTTCGTCATGGAGTCGGTGTAGGCAAGCACTGCCCGATCAGTCGCGTCGAACACATCCGATTTTCGCCACTCGGCAAGCGCATCGATCTGCTGCTGGCTTATGCCTTCTTTGAGCGCCCACGGGATATGTCCCTTATATTCGTATTGAGCGCCGTTGACGAGCGCCACGCGCAGAATCGCAATCTCGCGATACCTGCCGGAAAGCTTGCACTGCTGGCGAACCGCAGTGAGCAGATTGAGCCAGCCGCGCGCAACCGGCGGACTATTGAGCAGCATGCGGTAGAGGTTATGCATCTTGCCGCGCTCTTTGCGAATCTGCGCGGCAAGCGCTGCAACTTCCGGGTTCTCATTTTCGTCGGCATAAGGTATGCGTGCCATTTACATGGGCTCCATTGGCTAGGTGTGGTTGTGCCGCGAGCGGCACACTTAAGTGCGACCATTGGTACGGCGAAACTCACAGCGCCGCACCTTTTGTTCCCGCGTCATTTTATACTCATAACGCATGACTCTGTTTCGAACGCTGACGTGATGGATCGAGCCGGCTACTGTTGCGGCACGTTCGCGTCCTTCACCACCTTTGCCCATTTCTCTGTTTCGGAGCGAATAAACGCGGCGAACTGATCGGGCGTCGAAGGTGCGGGATCGACGCCCTGTTCCATCAGGCGGCGCTGCACATCCGGAGCATTCAGCGCTTTGTGCAGGTCGGTATTGAGCTTAGAGAGAATCGGCTTCGGCACCGCCGCGGGCGCGCACAGCCCGTACCATACCGTGACATCGAGCGCGACGCCCGATTCGATCATGGTCGGCACGTCCGGCAGATGCTGGGTGCGCTTGGGCGAGGTGACGGCCAACGCGCGTGTTCTGCCGGATTTCAATACTGACAGCTGCGAGGACATGTTGTCGAACATCGCCTGCAAATGGCCGCCGAGCAAATCCACCAGCGCCGGAGCGCCGCCTTTATACGACACTGGCACGATGTTGACCCCGGTCGTCAGCCGGAACAATTCCAGGCTCATATGCGGCGAACTTCCGACGCCAGGATGGGCAACGGTAATCTTGCCGTCGTTCGCTTTAGTATAGGCGATGAACTCGCGCACTGATTTTGCCGGCACCGCGGGATTGACGACGAGCACGTTGGGCGTGGTCCCGATCAGCGACACGGGCGCGAAATCCCGGTAGTGGTCGTACGGCAGCTTCTTGTACAGCGAGGGCGCCACGCCGTGCGACCAGATTCCGCACAACAGGAGCGAGTAGCCGTCGGGCGGCGCTTTAGCCGCGATTTCCGTGGCGATGGTGCCGCCTGCTCCCGCGCGATTATCCACCACCAGCTGCTGGCCCCACATTTCGCTCAGTTTGCCTGCAACGATACGCGCAGTAACATCGACTCCGCCGCCGGGCGCAAAACCCACCAGCAACCGGCCCGGCTTGCTTGGGTAGGGTTGCGCATTCACTGCGCTGGAAGCGTGCAGAAACAACGCCGCGCCTAAAATAACTGCAAGCCGTTTCGCGATGTGCATTTTCATCTCCCTAAAAAAACGCCTTAGACGGCATTACGTGTCCGAATCCGTCGCTCGCTGGCAGCACGAAAAGGAGTTTGCTGTGGTCCATTATTAAGCCCCGTTTACGGCGAGCGGCTTAGCAACCATCAGATAGAAAATTACCAACACCGCTGCAAATGCCGGAATGCCCAGCGCAAACCACCAGCGGAACCTGCGGTGAAACTGCGCGGACAGCGCCGCCATCGACGTTGCCCGCTCTGCTTCGCGCTTTAACTGCACCTGAATGGCGACCACCGGTAGCCAACAGACTCCGACCAAAACGTACAGACACCAAACGGCGATCGACCACGCGCTCGCGAACGGCCAGCCAAGCAGGTGCATGAGCGCGAGTCCGCTCAGTGCCTGAAATACTACCGCGGGTGCGGTAAGGTAGGCATCGGCGACCACCGTCAGCCGCAATATCGCGCGCAGCGCGCCGATTTCGCCGGATTGCAGCGCGCTGCGGTAGCCGAACCAGCAGAAGAACGCGATTCCGAATCCCGTTCCGAAGAGAATCGCGGCGCTCAGGATGTGCGCCGTTTTCCAGTACTGAAACGCGTTGCTCACGCTGCGCTTTCCTCAACAGCCGTTGAAATGCACCAGCGCGCAAACTCCGGCTCAAATTCCGCCAATGTGAGCAACCCCATGCATGGCATTGCCCCGCGCGCCGACACTTCGCCACGCGCGAGCTTGCGCGCCAGCAGTACCGCCGCCATGCACGGAATCTCGGGGCCGCAGTTCGCGTTTGCGGTGAGATGCCACTCGATGCGCGCTCTCTTGCCATCGGTTTTTGTTCCGGTGACGCTCACCAGCATTCCGCCACGTTCACTGCCAAAACTATCCAACAAAAAAGCAAAACGGTCCAGCGGCGCCGCCCAACGCTCAATCGGCAATGGCACGCCACTCCGGCGCAGCATGGCCGCAGACCAGAGCGCGACGTGTTGCAACCCGACCTCGAGCGCGGCACGGAACTCGACCGTCTCCACGCCTGGATAGCGCGCGGGGAACAGTTCCAGGTCCGGCACATCGCACGCGGCGGCCCAGCGTATGCCCAAGCCCTCGATTCTCGCGCGGCGCAACTCTTGCCAGCCGTAAGCAGTTGACCAGTCACCGCCACTCAGCCACCTGAAAGGCTTGCCGGCATAACTGAACACTCCGGCAATCGTCGCGACCCCGCGCGATGCACGCTGCGCCGGAGCAATGACGATCTGGATTTCTTGCAACCTCTCGAAACGCCCGGCGAGATGATCGACCACCGCCGAAGAAAGCGCGGGCACGCTGCTCGCCCCCGAGACGACCAACAGATCCGCCGAGCGGGCCGCGGTATTGTTGTGCTCGGCAAAGTGGACGACAAACTCCCGGCTGTCAGCCAAGTCGATGTAATGCGCACCGGCGGATATCGTAGCCGAGACTACGCGATAATCCTGGCCCTGAAACGGCCCGGCGCAGTGAATCACGATCTCGGGGGAAAGCCTCTTCAGCGCCTCGGGGAAGTTCGGGGAGGCAAAATCGAGCTGAGCCTTTTGGATTCCGGAATCCAAGAGAATATCTTGCGGGCCGCGATCTGGATTGCGGCCCGCAGCAATCATTTCGATCTCCGAGTCCTGGGCAAGCGCCCGACAGATGCGCGCGCCAAAATTTCCGTAGCCGCCTAGTACGACAATCCTGGCGATCCGGCGTAGGGAGCGGCAACGCCGTGAAAAGATCGATGATGTCTTTGCGCGCACGGAGACCGGCGAATCCTTTACGTAAAGCCGTAGAGCCGCGCGGGATTGTCGACCAGCACCTGCTTGCGCGTTGCGGCGTCAGGAACCCAGGCGCCCAACATGTCGGCGAGATCGCCATCATTCGGCATCGGGGCTTTCGCCATTACGTGCGGCCAGTCGGTACCCCAAATCACCCGCCGGGGGGCGGCTGCGATCAGCGCGCAAGCGTAGGTATTCGTATCGGCGTGCGGCAGCGGCTGCGCTGAAATCCGGTACGGGCCGGTCAGCTTGCACCATGCACGGTCGGCTTTCATCATCCGCAGCAGCGCCTGAAAACCCGGATTCGCGACGCCTTTGTCGGTCTTCATATAGCCCAGGTGTCCATATACCGTGTCGACCGGAAAATCAGCGAGCATCCGGTCGAGATCGGGAAACTCATCGACATGCATCAGAAATTCCATGTGCCAGCCGAACGGCTTGACCTTCAGCGCGAGCTCTGTGAGGGCAGCGAGCGGCAGCGTACCCGGCTTGCGTTCCTTGACGTCGACGATGTTGACGCGCACGCCGCGCACGCCGGCTTCGTGCAGGCGATTGAGTTCGCTCTCTGCAACGTCATCGGCGACGACTGCGACGCCGCGAAATTGCGGGCCGGCGGCTTTCATTGCGTCGAGCATCGCGGTGTTGTCAATGCCGTAGACGCTGGGTTGCACCAGCACCGCACGCTCGATGCCGAGCGTCTTCAGCATATGCTGGTAGTCCGGCAGCAGGCAGTCGGGCGGCGTGTAAATGCGCTGCGAATAATAGGGGTATTTCGATCCCGGGCCGCAGATATGTGCGTGGGTGTCGCACGCCAGCGGCGGCAGCGTGATGGCGGGCTTGCGTGGATGGGAATCGAATGCCGCGCATAACGGCGGCTCGCCGTTGGGAATGCTCGAGGTTGAATTCATGCGGATTGATTTCAGATTAACAAAGCGCGGATTGTAGCTTGTAGCGCACACGGATACACCATGCTAGCTCGCATGCTTGTTCTGCCCGCGCGCGGTTCACTATAGAATCGCATCCTCGCTACAGCCGCTACGCCATCTTGCAGAATCGCTACACCGAAGCCGATCGCGCGCGGCGCCGCGCGAACCTGCCGTATCCGACCTACCCCGAAGAACTGCCGGTCGTTGCCAAACGCGCCGATATCGCGCGCGCAATCGATGCGAACCAGGTCGTGATCGTGTGCGGCGAAACCGGCTCGGGCAAGACCACGCAACTGCCCAAGATCTGCCTCGAACTCAAACGCGGCGTGGGCGGGATGATAGGTCATACGCAGCCGCGCCGTATCGCGGCGCGCACGGTCGCCGCGCGCATCGCCGCGGAACTCAACAGCCCGCTCGGGCAGGCGGTCGGCTACAAAATACGTTTTTCAGACAAGGTGTCGCCCGAGAGTTACATCAAGGTGATGACCGACGGCATGCTGCTCGCCGAAACGCAGCGCGACGCGACGCTTGCCGCCTACGACACGCTCATCATCGACGAAGCGCACGAGCGCAGCCTTAACATCGACTTCCTGCTCGGCTACGTGCAG
>DASYSI010000039.1:0-6264 GCA_036003485.1 Burkholderiales bacterium
CTGATTTTCAGCGCGCAGGAAACTGCACGTCGCGTAAACCAATCTGCCGCCGGGTTTCACGAGCGCGGCGGCAGCGGTCAGGATCGCGCGCTGCTTGGCGGCAAGCTCTGCGATGCCAGCGTCATTTTGGCGCCATTTGAGATCGGGATTGCGGCGCAGCGTGCCGAATCCGCTGCACGGTGCGTCGACCAGGACGCGGTCGATCTTGCCGCCGAGCCGCTTTACGCGAATGTCGTTTTCGCTGACCAGCAGTTGCGGGTGGACATTGGACAGACCGGAGCGCTTCAGCCGCGGCTTGAGCTTATCGAGTCTGTGTTCGGACACGTCAAACGCGTAGAGTCTGCCGAGCGACTGCATCAATGCACCGAGCATCAGCGTTTTGCCGCCGGCGCCGGCGCAAAAATCGACCACCATTTCGCGCCGCTTCGGCGCCACTAGATAACACAGCAACTGGCTGCCCTCGTCCTGCACTTCGATTTTGCCGCTTACGAATAAGGGATGACGATTGAGCGCGGGCTTTGCCTCAAGCCGCACCCCGAAAGGCGAATATGGTGTCGCCATCGCGTTAATTTTTTCGGCAGCGAGCGCTTCGAGCACATCGACACGGCGCGCGCGCAGCGAATTGACCCGCAAATCGAGCGGCGCCGGCTGCTGCAGTGCGCGGCCGAGTGCGAGGATTTCGGCCTCCGGCAGTTCGGATTCAAGCCGCGCGACGAGCCATTGCGGCAGCTCGGCAGCGACATTGAGCGGCGGCGCGCTTTCGCGCCGCGCCTTGAGGGCCGCGGCCCAGCGCACGTCGTCGTGTCCGATGAGCGGCTCGAGCTGGCGCAGACTTATGCCTTCGACGCGGTTTAAGTAGGCCAGCAGCAGCCGGCGCGGTGTGTCGGCTCCGGTATGGAATTCGATACCGTAGCGGTGGCGCAGGACTCCAAACACCGAGTCGGCGATAAACGCGCGATCGTGCTGGCCGAGTTGAGCGTGTGCGCGGAAATAGCTGCTCAACACGGCGTCGGCCGGCTGCGTCATCGGCAAAATATTCGTGAGCGCTTGTGCGGCTGCACTGAGCTGCGCGGATGCGATCTTCAATCTTCGCTGACTCGAATTTCGCTTACCAATTGCTCACCCGACGGCTCGCCGTCGCGGTCGAAAAAGCGAATCCGCACCGGAAGCCAGCGATATTCGGGCGCTAGCCATAGCTCGATGCTTTCGCGGCCCGGGCTGCGCACTTGTTTTACCGGCACCGCGCGCAACGTCCCGAACGGTGTTTGCAACTGCTCCTCGACGCCGATCTCGAGTTCGTAACGCTCGAGCTTCCAGCCGTTAGTAATCGGGAGCTCGACACGGCCGGGTTTAAGCGGAACGAGCCCGAGCTGGTACATGAAGCTCACCAGGTCCTGTGCATCGGCCGGAAGTGCCGAGCTGTTCGGCGGAACACCGTAGGTTATCGTGAGCGCGTTCCAGTCGAAGCGCGCCGCTGCGGCTTCCGTTTTTCCCGCGCGCAGACGTTCGGTGCCGAAGAACTCCGGGCGCAGACCGCTCGCGGTCAGTGTGCCGGTGCTCACGTACTCGAGAGACTGCCGGCTGAAGAGTGAGGCGAGTCCGGTCGTCTCAGACACGCTCGTCAGCCGGTAGCGGTCATTGTCGATGGTCCATGTCTGCAAGGTGCGGCCGACATTGAATTTGTCGTTGCCGTAATAGAGCGTATAGGTGATTACGCCCTTGCGCGGCAGGCGCCGCGCCACGACCGGCGCGGGCTTTGGTTCAGTCTGGATCGTCGCGACGACGGGCGGCTCGGGCAGCGGCGATTCTGCAGGGGAAGATTCTGCCGCAGCAGTCGCGGGCGTTGCTGGAGGTTCGGGCGTGGGTATCGGCGCGGCTGCAATCTCGGACGCAGACGGAGCCGGTGCAGCCGCGACCTGGGGCGCGGCCGCCATCCGCTTGGGCGCGGGTTTTTGCGCCGCGCGCCGCGGCGCCGGCCGCGGCGTGACCGGCGGCAGCGGTGCGGCGGGCTGCAGCCGTGCTTCGAGCGGCGGCGGTTCGGTGGCGTGCTGCGGCAATGACAGCGGCAAGTCGTAGATGACAAGCCAATGCGCGATCACCGACAGTGCGGCGAAATACGCGAGCCTACGCATGTTCTCCGCATCCGGCGCAGACATTACTTGAATTCGAGCTGCGTAATAACCTGTTCGAATTTCGAACCGTCGTTTTCCACAATCACAAGCTTGACCGGAATCAGGTTACGCTCGGCGGCAAGCCACACATCGACCGCGTTGTCGTCCGCGTCGCGCTGCTTGACCAGATGCAGTGTGCTCAGTTTGCCGAGCGGGGTGTCGATCGTTTCGCGGCCGGCGAGCTGATAGCGGTACGGCTCGATCTTCTTGCCGTTGGTCATATGGAACTCGAGACTGTCGAGTTTGCCCGCCGCGAGAAACATGAACTGATACATGAGCGAAACGCGGTCCTGCGTATCGGGGGGCAGCGCAACCGTTTCATTGCGTCCGTCGAAAGTCAGGCGCAGCTGCTCGGACTTCCAGTCAAACGTCGCGCTCACATTTTTAGTGGCGTCATCCAGCCGTCCGTAATCAAATTGCTCAGGGCGCAGTCCGGTCTGCGTTACCACGCCGGTGCTCAGCGCTTTGATGCGCGTGCGCACGAACAGCGCAAGCAGGCCTGCCGGATTGCTCTCGCTCACGATCTGATATTTGGCGCCTTTTTTTTCGAATGTTTCCTGCACCACCGCGACCTGCGTCCCATCCTTGAACACGTCGTAGCTCGCCTTGACCGATGCCGGCGGCGCTGCGTTGGCCGCGGCGACGAGCGCGAATGACAGAAGCGCGGACAATAAGCGGATCATGTTTCGAGTGCCGGCGACAGCAGCGCGCCGCTCGCACCGCGCGCGGGCTTGACCTCGACCGTGCCGCGCGGCGTGATCTCGAGCCGGTCGGCGCAGAACCAGCGAATCGCCTGTGGATAGATGCGGTGCTCCTGCTCGAGCACACGCGCTGCGAGTGAGTCCTCATCGTCATCGGGCAGCACCGGCACGGCGGCCTGGATCACAATCGGGCCGTGATCGAGCTCGGGCGTCACGAAATGCACGCTGCAGCCGTGAATTTTGACCCCCGATTCGAGCGCGCGTCGGTGCGTGTGCAGCCCGCTGAAAGCGGGCATCAGCGACGGATGAATGTTAATGAGACGTCCGCGGTAGCGATCGACGAAATCATCGGTCAGGATGCGCATGAATCCGGCGAGCACGATCAGGTCGGGTTCGAAAACGTCAATTTCTTTTGCAAGCGCGATATCGAATGCGGCGCGGTCGGGATGGGCGCGATGCGCGACGACGCGTGTCGCCACGCCGTAGCGCTGCGCGGTCGCGAGTCCTGCCGCCGCGGGTTCGTTGCTGATTACCGCTGCGATCATGACCGGCAGTCGTGCTGCGAGCAGCGCCTGCATGTTGCTGCCGCGCCCTGAAATCAGAATGACGATTTTTTTCATGCGACGGTGGTTTGCGCTTCGGCCGCGGCGCGGGTTTGGACGCTGCCGATGCGCCACACGGTTTCGCCTGCGGCGCGCAGCAGCCGCGCTGCGGCATCTGCGTGCTGCTCGGCGACGATTGCCACCATGCCGATGCCGCAATTGAAGACGCGCAGCATTTCGTCGTCGTCGACTTTACCTTGCCGCTGCAGCCACGCGTACAACGGCGGCTGCGGCCAGCTTGCGCGTTCAAGCCGCGCGGCCAGGCCCTCGGACAGGATGCGCGGCACGTTCTCGACGAGTCCCCCGCCGGTGATGTGAGCGAGGCCTTTAACCGGGATTTTTTCTATCAGTTGCAGTACCGATTTCACATAGATTCGAGTGGGCTCAAGCAGTGCTTGGCCCAGCGTGCGGCCGCCAAAATCTGCAGCGAGATCGTCGCGGCGCGTTCCAATGATCCTGCGAATCAGTGAATAGCCGTTCGAATGCGCGCCGCTCGAGGCCATTCCCAGCACTGCGTCTCCGGCCGCGATCGTCGAGCCGTCAATGATTTTGCTTTTCTCGACCACACCTACCGCGAAACCCGCGAGATCGTATTCGCCGGGAGGGTACATGCCGGGCATTTCGGCGGTCTCGCCTCCGATCAGCGCGCAGCCGGCCTGCTCGCAGCCTGCTGCGATACCTTTCACGACCGCGGTTGCAGTCGCAACATCGAGTTTGCCGCACGCGTAGTAGTCGAGAAAGAAGAGCGGCTCGGCGCCCTGGGTGAGGATATCGTTGACGCTCATCGCGACCAAGTCGATGCCGATGGTGTCATGAAAACCTAGCTCGAACGCAAGCTTAAGCTTGGTGCCGACACCGTCGGTGCCTGACACCAGCACAGGCTCGCGGTATTTGGCCGGGATATTGCACATCGCGCCAAAGCCTCCGATGCCCGCGAGCACTTCGGGCCGCAGCGTTTTTTTGGCAAACGGTTTGATGTTCTCGACCAACGCGTCACCGGCGTCGATGTCGACACCGGCATCGCGATAGGTCAGGCTCGGCGATTTGTCAGGTGTATTCAGGGGCGGGCTCTCGCGGATGGTAAACAGCCGGATGAGTCGGGAGTAAGTTAAGATAACCAGTCGCGTGCGCTTTCTGCCGCGCTGTACGCCATTAGGCGCTTCGAATTTTACCTGAAATGACCCGCGACCGGCTTGGCGCAATAGCATAGTCATGAAGCAACTTATACTGGATATCGCGCCGCCACCGGCACCCCGGCTCGATAATTTCGTGCCGGGACGCAACACCGAATTGATCGCTGCGTTAGACGCACTGGCAAACGGCGCCAGTAGCGAGCGCTTCATTTACGTGTGGGGCGCCGCCGGCAGCGGCCGCAGCCACCTGCTGCGCGCCGCGCTCGACGCCGCGCGCCGCAACGGCAGGCGCACGGCCTGGTTCGACGCCGACGCGCCGACATTCGATGCACCCGATGACGCGTTCGCCGCTGCTGACGATGTGCACCGGCTCGGCGCGGCAGCGCAGGTCGCGTTGTTCAATTTGCACAACCGCATTCGCGGGGGAAGCGGGGTGCTGATCGCAAGCGGCAACGTGGCGCCGGCCCGCCTTGCGTTACGCGCCGATCTAATGACACGGCTCGCGTGTGGGCTCGTCTATCAAGTACACGGACTCGACGACCAGGAAAAAGCCGCGGCACTGCGCCATCACGCCAAGGCGCGCGGGTTCCATCTGGCGCCGGAGGTCGCCGCGTACCTGCTGCGCCATGCGCAACGCGACATGCCGTCGCTGCTTGCGCTGCTCGACGCGCTCGACCGCTATTCGCTCGAGACCAAGCGCGCGATTACCGTGCCGCTGCTGCGCGAGCTGTTGAGCGCTTGAACGGCCGGGAACCGTTTTGAGCCTCGCGCTTTTCGATCTCGACAACACACTCCTGTCAGGCGACAGTGATTTCGAATGGGCGCAGTTCCTGATCGAGCAGGGCGTGCTCGACCGCGAGGTGTACGAAGCGCGCAACCAGACGTTTTACGAGCAGTACCAGGATGGCACGCTCGATATTCACGAGTTTCTTGATTTTCAACTGCGGCCGCTGGCGCGCCATTCACGGCGCGTTCTCGACGCTTGGCACCTAGAGTTCATGCAGAAAAAGATCATGCCGATGATGCAGCCCCGCGCGCGCGAACTCATCAATCGCCATCACGCCGACGTATGCGCGATCGTCACCGCGACCAATAGTTTCGTGACCGCGCCGATTGCACGCGAATTCGGCATTGATAACCTGATCGCGACTGAGCCTGCGCACGCCGGCGGAGAATTTACCGGCGAAGTCGCTGGCACGCCGTGTTTCCGCGAGGGCAAAGTCAGGCGCGTCGAGGAGTGGCTCGCTGTCCGCGGGAAGTCGCTTGAGTCGGTTGCGCCAAGCTGGTTTTACAGCGATTCGTTGAACGACCTGGCATTGCTCGAGCGCGTCACCCACCCGGTCGCAGTCGATCCCGATGCGACGCTGCGCGCGCATGCGCAAAAACACGGCTGGCCGATAATCAGTTTGCGGTAAAGGACCGGTTTCGAGTTTCAAGGTTAACCCTATCCACCATTGCCGTTCAAAGCAAAACTTGAAACCGGGAACTCGCAATTCGAAACTCACGTATGCGCATTCGGCGATGGATCGGATGCGCACTTCATCGCCGTTATATAATTACTGCATTAGCCTGCAGAAATCGGAGCGGACGCACCACAGGCGCGCCGCTCAATTTGTTTTACCATAGGCGTTCGTTTTAATGATCCGTCGTTTTCTCG
>DASYSI010000040.1:0-7068 GCA_036003485.1 Burkholderiales bacterium
GCCGCGCGCGCAAGCAATCTCCTTTCACTGCCCGAATCCCGCAGTTGGCATTATTGCAATCGCTTCTTCAACTTTTGCGCTGCGCGTCGCCATTTTGGTTATCGCATGTTCGACTACCGATCGCGTCAGATGCGGCGCAAACATCTCGATAAAAGCAAACATGTATCCGCGCAAATAGTGATTGCGCCGGATGCCGATCTGTATTGTGTTCGCTTCGAACAGATGACTCGCATTGATGGCCCGCAACTTCTTGTCGCGCGTGCGATCGTAGGCAATGTCCGGAATGATGGCGATACCGAGACCAAATTCGACGTACGTCTTTATCACGTCCGCGTCGATGGCATTGAGCGCGATGTGCGGTCGGATCCCTTTCGCTTCGAATGCGAGGAGCGTCTTGGAGCGTCCGATAAAAGCATAGTCGTACGTAATCAGCGAGTACGCGGCAAGCTTTTCCAAAGTCACCCGTTTTACTTTAAGCAGCGGGTGACCGGCGGGCAGGAGAACGATACGCTGGAGCTTATGGCAGGGCAGCATTACGATAGCTTCGTGCGGATTGAGCGGCTCGGTGGCGATCGATAGGTCCGATTTCCCCGTCGCAACGAGATACGAAACCTCGGCCGGCGTGCCCTGCCGCAGGCTCAACTGAACGCCCGGATAGCGTTGCGAGAAACGTCGCAGGATCTTGGGCAGCGCGTAGCGCGCCTGAGTGTGGGTGGTTGCAATGGTCAGCGTGCCGTCATGACGTGTTGAGTATTCGCGCGCAGCTTCCTTGATGTTTTGGGCGGATTCCAGCGCGTGTTCCGCCATTGCCACCAGCCCGCGTCCCGCGTCGCTCAAGCGGACGAGCCGCGTCCGATTGCGCACAAACAGCTCGACTCCGAGTTCATCTTCGAGAAGCCGGAGCTGCCGGCTTAAGCCCGGCTGGGTAATGAGCAATGCGGCCGCCGCTTTCGAGATATTAAGATCGCGGTACGCGACCTCGCAAAAATACCGGAGCTGCTGGAGCGTCAACCGAGTTCCCCATACTAAAAGTAATGGAAGTATAAGTTATCAGCGGTTGCGGGCATAGGCTGGCAGCCGTATAGTGGCGCCTTTTCCGGGGTTGCCGGCCGCAGCCTCGAATTCGACAGGAACCCAGAGAAATGATGATGCTTGAATGCGATGCCAAACGGCTGCTCGCATCCGCCGGGGTGAATGTCCCGCAAGGAACAATCTGGCGTAAAGGGGACTCTGCGCAGAATGTTCAGGTCTCCAGTTACCCGGCCGCAGTCAAGGCGCAGGTGCGCAGCGGCGCGCGCGGAAAACACGGCGGAGTCCAGCGGGTAAACGATCCAGCCGCGCTGGCCGCAACCGCTGCCAAGCTGTTCGCAACCGAATTCAGCGGGGAAAAGCCGGAAGCACTGCTGATCGAATCCTGGCTCGCCATCGAACGGGAAACGTATCTCTCGGTTGCAGTAGACGGACGCGCCGAAGGTTATGTCGTGCTGTACGCGCCGCGGGGAGGGATCGATATCGAGGAAAGCGCGCCGCCCGTGCGCTATGCTGTCGGAGCGCCGTGGAATTTTCGCGTGCATGGGCTGCGCGAAGTGCTCGAAGCCGTCGAGCCCGATTACCAGTGGCGCGAAAAGGTGATAGCGCTCGCACAACGGCTTATCCGCACTGCCGCCGCTCACGATTGCACGACGGTGGAGATCAATCCGCTTGTGAAACTGGCGGACGGCGCCATGATAGCGGCTGATGCGAAGATCGCACTCGACGAATGGGCTGCATTCCGCAATAACCGGATATTCGACGAATGCGAAGCACAGAAGCAGCGCGCCGACCCTTATCTGCGCGCCTGCCTCGACATGCAGCACATGTACGTTCATCTCGACGGTGACATCGGGGTGATATCGGGCGGAGCCGGCATGACGATGGCCGCTATGGACATGATCGCCGAGTACGGCGGACGCCCGGCGTGCTTTCTCGATTGCAGCCCGGGACCGACATCGACCCGCGGTTACCGCCCGGCGTTTGCGATGCTCGACGCAGATCCCGCGGTGAAAGTAATCCTGGTCAGCGTGTTCGGAGGCGGTACCCAGATGCAGCGCGTGGCCAGCTCAATGCAGGAAGTCATGGCCGAGCGCACCAGCGGCAAACCGGTCGTCTACCGGCTCGATGGCACTCACGTCGATCAGGTAGCGGGGATCTTTGCGCAGTTTGGCGCGCACAATCACGCATGTCTCGAAGATGCGGTTGCCGAGGCGGTGCGTCTGGCAGGAGTACCGGCATGAGCATACTGCTTGACCGCAGCAACCGCGTCCTGGTCCAGGGCATTACCGGGCAGATGGGAATGTTTTTCGTCGACGACGCTCGCAAATACGGCACCCAGATAGTTGCCGGCGTATCGCCGGGCCGGGCGGGCACGATGGTCCGCGACGTACCGGTGTATGCGAGCGTTCGCGCGGCGCGCGAGGCCACGGGCGCTGATACCGCCATGGTTTTTGTGCCGCCGGCCGCGGTTCTGGGCGCGGCAGTGGAAGCCATCGAAGGTGGATGCAAACTGGTCGTTGCCACCGCGGACGAAATGCCCGTGCTCGACGCGATCGAAGTCAGGGCCGCGGCACGTGCGAACGGCGCGGTATTTGTAGGTCCGAACACACCCGGACTTATTTCGCCGGGCAAGGCCAAAATGGGTTTCATGCCGTCGTTTTGTTACATTCAGGGCAACGTCGGCGTGATCTCGCGCAGCGGGTCGTTGTCGTATGAAGGCAGCAAGCGGCTGACGATCGCCGGCATCGGCCAATCGACCGTGATCGGCATTGGCGGCGACCCGGTCAAAGGCACGACTGCGGCGGAGGCGCTGGAGCTCTTTCAGCGCGATCCAGAGACAAAAGCCGTGTTGTACCTCGGCGAAATCGGCGGTTCGGAAGAGCTTTTTGTGGCGGAGTACGCGGCGCGCGGCGGCGCCAAACCAGTGGCGGCGTTAATCGTCGGGCACACCGCGCCGCCGGGGAAAAAGATGGGGCATGCTGCCGCGCTGATCGGCTCGAAAGCCGAGGGCCATGCGGCAAAGCAGAAGCTGCTTCGCGATGCGGGGGTATTCGTGGCGGCCGGATTGTCGCAAGTCGTCGAATCGATGCAGCACGCGCTCGCGTCCGGTATGAAAACCGCGGCGGCCGCCTAAAAACGACATCACGCAACACAGCGGACCTAACGGACATGAACGGAGATAGAGATGAATAAAAGAGTGGATCTGGGCATCAGTGACGAAGCGGCCGAAGGCCTTATCAACGAGCAGAGCATGGGCGCAGCGCGCGCGCTGATCGGCGCCAAACTGCGACCCGAACAGTATTTGCGCGACGCGAGTGCCGACTCGATCATCATTTTTGCAAACGGCATCGGCGATCTCAACCCGCTGTACCGCGACCAGGAATATACGCGCTGGACGCGCTTTGGGGGTCTCATCGCGCATCCCTGTTTTCCCTGGACTCATCACTGGCCCGGCCGCTCTTACTGGGGACTGCCCGGCGTGCATGGATTCGGCGTGACGATCGACTGCGAATATTATCGTAATGTGCGGCCCGGCGACCGCATCAATATCTGGAACCGCGTGCTCGGAATCGAGGAGAAGCATTCGAAATTCTCGGGCAAGCTGGCGATGCAGTACCTCGAGTCGACCTACACCAACCAACGCGATGAAGTCGTATGTCGTGCGCTGGGACTAACGGCGCGTCACGAGCGCAAGGCGTCGCGCGAGAAGAACAAATACAGGGACGTCAAAACCTACGTCTATACGGACGCGGAACGCGATGCGATCGACGAGAAGGTGATGACAGAGCCGCAGCGCATCCGCGGCGCCGACACGCGCTACTGGGACGACGTCAAGGTCGGCGACTCGATCGACGAGATCGTGCGCGGCCCGCTGTCGATGTCGGACACCATGGCGTTCGTGATTGCATCGGGACGGGGCGCCGCGCACGGCGCGCTGCTCAAGCATGCGGCCCGCCACCCGGCGCATTACATCCGCAACAAGGAAGGCGGCGGCGGCGTCGAGTACACGGGCATCGGCCATCATCGCGAGGATTTCGCGAAAAAAGTCGGCGTGCCGGGCATGTACGATTACCTGCCTCAGCGCGCGAGCTGGTTCGTCAGCGCGATCACCAACTGGATGGGCGACGACGGCGTGATCAAGCGCATCCGGATGGAGGCGCGCAAGTTCAATCTGCAGGGCGACACGACGTTCATCAACGGCAAGGTCGTCAAGAAATATCTGAAGGACCGCTGCCCGCTCGTCGACATCGAAATGACCGGCATCAACCAGAGCGGCGTGCTCTCCTCGCCCGGCTTTGCGACGGTCATGCTGCCGGCGAAAGACATCAACACGCGCATTCCGCTCGACGGCACGGTGGTGGATCTCGAACTGCCGCCGGTACGCTAGGAAACCGCGGAGAGAACGTCATGGCCACCAATGCGCTGTATCTCGTGTGCGACATGATCAACGATCTCGTGCACGCAGACGGGCCCAGCAAGAAGAGCTACGGGCCGGAACTCGCACGCCGCAAGACTGTGGAGAATACGGCCACCGCGATCGCCAAGGCGCGCGCGGCTGGCGCGAAAATCGGTTACGTGCGCGTGGGTTTCTCGGCCGATTACCGCGAATGCCCGCCGAACTCGCGCCTCTTTCAGGGCGCGAAAAAGGCCGGCATGTTCAAGCTCGGCAGTTGGGGCACCGAAGTGCATCCGGTGCTCGCACCGCAGGCGGGCGATTTTGACATCGTCAAGCACCGCGTGAGCCCGTTTTACGCAACGAGCCTCGACGTGATCCTGCGCGCGAACGGCATTCAGCGCCTGTACGTGTCCGGCGTTTCGTCGAGCGGCGCGGTATTGTCGGCGGCGAAGGACGGTCACGACCGCGGCTATGACATTTTCGTGCTCGACGATTGCTGCTGCGCGCTCTCGGAGGAGCAGCACCAGGCAGTGATCGACCAGTTGAAGCGCATGACCACGATCACGACCTCGGCGCAAGTCACGTTCAACGAGGAATTTCAGTTGTAGTATTTGGCGGTAGAAGCTGTGCACCGGGCAATCTGCACCGGCGACGCGGCAACGGAGGAGCATGTCTCGGTCAGGCCCTAAATGCAGCGCGTTGCTCTTATATGCGACTGCGTTCGCATTGGCATTTTGCGCATCCGGCGCGTTCGGTCAGGCGGACTGGCCCGCGCGGCCGATACGTTTTGTCGTGACCTTCCCGCCTGGCGGCGGGGCGGACCTGGTCGCGCGCACGCTCGCCGAAAAATTGAACCGCAGTCTCGGCCAGCAGGTCATCATCGACAACCGCCCGGGCGGCGGCACGGTGATTGGCGCCGATCTCGTCGCGCACGCGGCGCCCGACGGCTACACCATGCTGCTCGGCACCGCGACCACGCATGCGATCAACGCCACTCTGGTCAAGAAACTGCCGTACGATCCGGTCGCGGATTTTTCGCCGGTCGCGCTGGTGGCGATACTGCCGTTGATCATGGTCGCGAATTCCGCGCTGCCCGCGGACACGCTGCCCGAGCTGGTTGCGCTGGCGAGAAAGCGGCCCGGCGAAATCCTGTTCGGCTCGACCGGCAACGGCAGCTCGATCCATCTCGCCGGCGAAATGCTGAATACCGTGGCAAAGATACAGATGGTCCACGTGCCGTACAAAGGTGCCGCGCCCGCGCTCGTCGATCTGCTCGCCGGCCAGATCCAATTCATGTTTACGACCATACCGCCGGCGCTGCCGCACTTGAAGACGGGACGTTTGAAAGCGATTACGGTCGCGAATGCGAAGCGCACTGCGCTGCTGCCGGACGTGCCGACGACGGCGGAAGGCGGCGCGCCCGGCGTCGAGGCGAGCTCGTGGAACGGCGTGCTATTTCCACGTGGCACGAACAAGGAAATCGTCGCGCGGCTGGGACGCGAACTCGCGATCGTCATGAAACTGGCCGACGTGCGCGAACGGCTGTCGACCGCCGGCGTCGAGCCGCTCATGAGCACGCCCGCCGAATTCACGGCATTCATGGCCGCCGAAACCGCGCGTTACGCCAAAGTAGTGAAAACGTCCGGTGCGCGCGTGGATTGATGTGGTCGCGCGGCTGCTCGCCTTGAAACTTGTGGAGACGTGGACCGTGGCGCCGGTGGTAGACAACCGGCCGGGGGCATCAAGGCGGAATGAGGTCCCATGAAACCGAAACTACTCAGCGCGTTGCAAGCGCTCGCGCTACTTTTCTGCGCGCCGGCCGCGCAAGCGCAGAACTATCCAGTGCGACCGCTGCGCTTTCTGATTCCCTTTCCACCGGGTGGCGGTGCAGACAGTCTTGCTCGCATCGTCGGCGCCGTCGCCGGCGAATCGCTGGGCCAGCAGATCGTAATCGACAATCGAATCGGCGCCGGCGGCAATATCGCGGCCGAAGCGGCGGCGAAAGCGGCACCCGATGGCTACACGTTGTTGCAGTCGAATATTGCGCACGTGATCAGCGCATCGCTTTACCGCAAACTCGATTACGACATCATCCGCGATTTCGTGCCGGTCACGCAGCTCGCTTCGATTCCATTCGCGCTGGTGGCGCACCCTTCGCTTAACGTCTCGAGCATACGCGAGTTGGTCGCGCTGGCGAAAGCGAAACCCGCCCAATTCACCTACGCCTCGTCGGGCAATGGCGGTCCCAGCCATCTCGCGATGGAAATGTTCAAAACGGCTAACGGCCTTGATATCCGCCACGTGCCGTATAAGGGCGCGGCCGCAATCGCGACCGATCTGGTCGCCGGCCAGGTGCAGATGGCTTTTTTCACGGTGGCGGGGCTGTTGCCGTTAAACGTCGGCGGGCGCGTCAAGCCGCTCGCGTTGGCGAGCCCGCGGCGTTCGCCGTTGGTGCCCGATCTGCCGACCTTCAGCGAGCAGGGCATGCCGGGATTCGAAGCGACGACATGGTTCGGCGTCAGTCTGCCCAAGGGCGCGCCGCCGGCGGTGGTCAAGCGCCTGCACGCCGTATTCACGCAGGCGTTGAAGGTGCCGGAGGTGCGCGAGCGTCTCGTCAAACAGGGATTCGACATAGTCGG
>DASYSI010000041.1:0-3843 GCA_036003485.1 Burkholderiales bacterium
GCCGCTCCCTGATTTCGGCGTTGCCCAGACCTTTTACAATCGCCTGGTTCAGTTTGACGATCAACTCGCGCGGCGTTTTCGCGGGCGCAACCAGGCCGAACCAGGTGCTGACGTCGTAGCCGGGCAATACGGTTTCCCCGAGGGTGGGCAAGTCCGGGAGAACAACTGATCGCCGTGCGCCGGTCTGCGCCAGCGCGCGCAATCTGCCCGCTTTCACGAGCGGAATTGAAGTGAGCAGACTGTCGAACATGAAATCGAGCTGCCCGCCCAACAGATCGATCATCGCAGGTCCCGCGCCTTTGTATGGCACATGCACGAATTCGGTTCCGGCCATGCGCCTGAAGAGCTCCACCGCGAGATGCGTAACCGAGCCGCTTCCCGCGGAGCCGAAACGTAATTGACCGGGCTTGGCTTTGGCCAGCGCGATGAACTCCTGCACCGACTGCGCGGCAATCGCCGGATGGACGACGACAACGTAAGAAACGGCCGCCACCGTGCTGATCGGCGCGAAATCCTTAAGCGTATCGTAAGGAATTTTGGGATAGAGATTGGGCGTAATGCACAGCGTCGCTGCGCTCGCCATCAACAGCGTGTAGCCATCCGGCGCGGACTTCCCGACATACTCGGTACCGATGGTACCTGCCGCGCCGGTGCGGTTGTCGACCACCACCGATTGGCCGAGCGCCTCGGTGAGCTTCTGCGCAGCGAGTCGCGCGGAAAAATCGATCGGCCCGCCCGGAGCTGAGCCAACGATCAGCCGGATCGGTTTTGTCGGATAGTCCGGCATGGCGCCTGACGCCGCGATTACCGTCAGCAACTGCGTCAACGCCAATAAGTGCAGCGCGCGCAGGCCGGCCATTTTGACGCCTGCGCGATTCATGACAAACATAACTTTTCCCGGTATCCGGCGCCTTGCGTTACGCCGCGGCCGGCGGGCCCAAAAAGGCGCGCATTTCCGCGGCGCAGCGTTCGGGGATCAGCAAATTGATGCCGTGGCCGTAACCCTCGAACAAAACGAGCTTTGCATTCGGCATGCGCGCTTTCATTTGCTCCAGCTGATCTTTTTGCGCGAGCGGACTGTTTGCTCCGGACATGATAAGCATCGGCATCTTGATTTCGGGCAGGCGCGGAATCATGTTTCCGCCGGCGGCCATCAGATGGTGCGCGATTGCGACGTGCTTGGGCACTTTGTCCATTTCGCGGATGTGCCACTCCTGCAATTCACGCGAAGCTTTCGAAATATCGAGCCGGTAGGATAGCGTCTTGCGGCACCATTCACCGACGCCGTATTTCTCGATTGCGGTGGCGTGGTCTGCTTCGCCGACGTTATAGGTCTCGACGACCGCGCCGGGAAGCTTGAACGGAGTGTTGACGAGGATCAGTGATTGCAAACGTTGAGGATGACCCAGTGCCGCCACGATGCCCAGTATCCCGCCCGAGGATTCGCCGACCCAGTGCACGCGTTCGATACCGAGCTTGTCCATCAGGCCGAGCGCATCGCCGACCAGCTGCTCGGCATGATAGGGAGCGCCCGGCTGCGGCGCCGTGGTACGGCCACAGCCGCGCGAATTAAAACGCAGCACGCGATAGTCGCGCGCGAGGTACGGCACCCAGCCGCGCCAGAAATCCACGTTGCGGCAGTAGCCGTGATGAAAGAGGATGGTTTCGGATTCCGTTTCGCGCCACGGATCGGTGTAATCGGAGACCTGATATTCGATCTCGATCTCGCCTACCCGCATTGTCGGAAGTGGAATGGTCACAGTGTGGTTTTCGTATCGATCATGATAGCATCCGCTCGCGCCGCATCATTTGCCCTGCCCGGCACAATCGGAGCGAGGGGACGACACGATATGATAGCGGTGTATCATCCCCGGGCATGAAATTGCGCGATCACATGCTGATTATACTGATTGCAGTCGCTGCCGCATCCATCGGTGCGCTGCCGGTTGCCGCGCAAACCTATCCTTCGAAGCCGATTCGCATGATCGTGCCGTTCACGCGAGGGCGGCGCACCGGATCTCGGCGATGGGGTTGCACCTGGGGCGGAGACGGGGCGCGGCCGCCCGGATTATGGCAGAGCGCTCTACAGCGCATATTCGCCGCGTTATTCGCTGCTGCATCGATCGGCGCGCTGCCGGTTGCCGCGCAAATCTATCCTTCGAAGCCGATTCGCATGATCGTGCCGTTCACGCGAGGGCGGCGCACCGGATCTCGGCGATGGGGTTGCACTTGGGGCGGAGACGGGGCGCGGCCGCCCGGATTATGGCAGAGCGTTCTACGGCGGATATTCGCCGCGTTATTCGCTGCTGCATCGATCGCTGCGCTGCCGGTTGCCGCGCAAACTTATCCTTCGAAGCCGATTCGCATGATTGTTCCATTTACTCCGGGTGGCAGCACCGACATCGTCGCGCGCGTAGTGGGACAGAAACTGGGCGAAGCGTTGGGCGTGCAAGTCGTGATTGACAACCGCCCGGGCGCGGGCGGCAACATCGGAGTCGAGGCCGCCGCGAAATCCGCGCCAGACGGATATACGCTCGTGATGGGACACATCGGTACGTTTGCCGTGAATCCGGCGCTGTATGCGAAACTGCCGTACGATCCGGTGCGCGATTTCGCGCCGGTCTCGCTCGCCGCGATCGTGCCGAACCTGCTGGTAGTCCATCCCTCGCTGCCCGTGAAATCGGTCCCAGACCTGATTGCGTTCTCGAAGTCGCGGCCCGGACAGCTCAATTACGGCTCGAGCGGTCCCGGTGGTACGCCGTATCTCGCCGTCGAGTACTTCAAGCTGATGGCCAAGCTCGACATCGTGCAGATCCCGTACAAAGGCGCGGCACCGATGATCGTTGATCTGATCGGCGGACAGATCGCGCTCACGATCACGGGCATCCCGCCGCTGTTGCCGCACGTCAAAGCAGGCAGGTTGAGGCCGCTCGCGGTGGCGACGTCAAAGCGCCTGCCGCTGCTGCCCGATCTGCCGACCATCGCAGAGGCCGCGCTGCCGGGCTACGAAGCAACGTCGTGGTACGGTGTGCTGGCGCCAGCGGCAACGCCAAAGGAGATCATTGCGAGGCTCAACGCCGAGATCGTCAAAAGCATCGCCAATCCCGATACCGCCGAACGTCTGTCCGGAGAAGGCGCACAGCCGACTGCGAGCACGCCCGAACAGTTCGGCGCGTTCATCAAAAGCGAGATCGCGCGCTGGGCAAAAGTCATCAAGGCCGCTGGCGTCACCGCGGAATAAAAAACGCCACAAAACGATTGAAGGAGGAAATGCATGTTCATCACCGATGCCCAGGTCCATATTTGGGAGCTCAGCACCCCGCAGCGTCCGTGGCCGTCGCCACCACGGCCCGCTCCACCGCACCGGCCGCAGCCGTTTTCCAAGGATGATTTGCTGCGCGAGATGGA
The DNA here is from genome assembly GCA_036003485.1 of Burkholderiales bacterium. Lineage (GTDB taxonomy): Bacteria > Pseudomonadota > Gammaproteobacteria > Burkholderiales > SG8-41 > PALSA-1004. Next base: position 3,409 of record DASYSI010000041.1, read on the forward strand.
TGCGGCAGGTGTACAGCGTGCCGTGCTTGTCCCGCCGTCATGGACGGGTGAGCAGAACGATCTCGCATTGGAGGCGGCGCGCATGCATCCCGAGCGCTTCGCCGTTATGGGGCGGATCGATTACACAGCGCCGGATGCGCGCGCGCAACTTGCAAACTGGAAACAGCAGCCCGGTATGCTCGGACTGCGTTTCACTTTCGCGAGACCGGAACTCCAGGCGCCGCTCAACGAGGGCCGCGTTGACTGGGTATGGGCCGAAGCGGAAAAAGCCGGCCTGCCGGTCATGATGATAGTGGCGCCGGCTCAACTGCCTCTCGTCGACCGCATTGCAGAGCGTCATCCCAATCTGAAACTCGTAATGGATCATCTCGCGCTTCACTCGCGCACGAAAGAACCCGAAGCTTTCGCCGATCTGGACAAATTGCTCGTGCTTGC
>DASYSI010000042.1:0-2828 GCA_036003485.1 Burkholderiales bacterium
CGCTTCGGGCGCATTGCTGCTCGCGATCGGCGCGCTGATCGATCCGGGCGACGAAGTGCTGATGGCCGACCCTGGTTATCCATGCAATCGCAACTTTGTGCGGATAATGGGCGGCGTGCCGGCAGAAATTCCAGTCGGTGCCGAGAGCGAGTACCAGCTGCTTCCGGAGATGGTTGCACGCAAATGGAGTCCAAAAACCAAAGCAGTGATGGTGGCATCGCCGTCAAATCCGACCGGAACATTGATACCCGCAGAATCGCTGCGCGCAATCGCCGCGATTGCGCACGCGCGGGGCGGGGCGTTGATCGTCGACGAGATCTATCACGGACTCGTATACGGCGGCGAATACACCACCGCGCTCGAGCTCGGTGAAGATGTATTCGTCATCAACAGCTTCTCAAAATACTTCAATATGACCGGCTGGCGCCTGGGGTGGATAGTGGTGCCGGAGATTTACGTGCGCGAGTTCGACAAACTGTCGCAGAACATCTATCTGTCGGCACCGACGACGGCGCAACATGCCGCACTTGCGGCATTCACGCCTGAAACAATCGCGATTCTCGAGCAGCGCCGTGCCGAATTCAAGGCGCGCCGCGATTTTCTGGTGCCGGCCTTGCGCGGACTCGGCTTTCGCATTCCGGTCGTTCCGCAAGGCGCGTTCTACATCTATGCGGACTGCAGCGCGTTCACCGGCAACAGCTTTGCATTTGCGCGTGACTTGCTCGAAACCGACGGCGTTGCAATTACGCCGGGAGCTGATTTTGGCAACTACGCGGCGGAACACCATGTGCGTTTCGCCTACACTAACGCGATCTCTGCCTTGAACGAGGGCGTCAGGCGCATCAGCGAGTTCATATCCCGCTGCTGAGGCCTCACGCTGCACCCGCTTCGTCGGCACTGCAATCCAAGCCGCTCGCCCGGAAATATTCTTAATCCGCCGGAAATCAAACGGCATTTCTCGGGAATCGGGAAACCCCGGCGTTTACAGATTGTTACGCTTTAAGCGGGACCTTTATTTGCGCTGCGTTTACCAACGCAATAGGAGGATTTAGATTATGAGAACGCTTAAAATTGCACTGCCGATCATGGCGCTAACACTCGCGGGCTGTGTCGCGGTACCGGCCGCGCCAGATTATTACGGCCCTGGTTACTACGCGCCCGCACCCGCCTATTACGCACCTCCGGTCTATTACGGGCCGTCTTTCGGCATCAGCGTATCGGGTGGCGGGCGGCGGGGCGGGCATCGCTTTCACCACCGTTGAGACGTGTTGAAAGTCCATCAGGCGTACTGCAAGTAAGCGTGCCGTAAGCTTAGGGCGCGATACTTTACCAGCGGCAGGTTGACAGTGACGGGCCAGCGCGGAATGTGGGTCGCGTTTCCTGCGGAAGTGGTCGCGGGCACTGGTTAAGTTTCACTGAGCCACGTACTGCTTTCTCGCGAACACCGGGTTTCCTATGCGACGCTGGATGCTCTATCTGATCGGAGCCGTACTCTTGGCCGAGCCTGTTCTTTTCCGACAGGTCAAACCTCAAGGAATTTTAGGAGCGCTCGGATCACCCGACGTATTAGACCATCTCCCCGCGTGGCTGCGCGGATTGATATTTGCAGGGATATATCTCGTCGAGTGGGGGCCAGTGCTCGTTGGCATCCTGATGATTCATTACGCGCACCGACGCCACCCCTAACCCGCGTCAGTCAGCAGATCCGCGCTGCAGATCCTGTCAATAGCCGCAGAATCGCCGTTAAGCGTAAAACGGATCCGAGCTGCGGATAATTCGCTTGCTATCATCTGTGCTGCGATCGTCTGCACGCCGCTGTCGAATGCGTTCGCGTGCGCAATGTAAAGCGTGTTCCCCCTGCGCGCGCCGGGCCGCGATCGCCTGCAAACCGGCATTGATAGCAAATGCCAAATCCTTGTCCGGTCGTTTCATTGACGCGCTCCTTTTGATGAAAATCAAAAATAGACCGCGTTGTGGCTAATGCAAACTGCGTGCCCGCATTGGCTTGATCAGCAAATTCAGTAAGTTGGAACCTGATGCAGCAGCGAATACGAGCTACTTCTGTCGCCGCGTCGCGACGTTCTGCGAAAGGGCCTAGAGCAACACGACTCAAAGTCAACGACTTAGCTTGTCGCCAATGCGCGACAGAGGATCATCCTGAGGCGCGAGCCGCGTCGGCACACTCAGGCGCTGCTGAAAATATCCGAACTCTTATGGTTGCACTGGAAGATCGTTACGCGCCGACCATTCATGCCATGAGCCGATGAAATTGCGCGCTCCCGCAACACCGGCATGACGCAACGCGTAATAGGCGTTGGCCGAGCGCGCCCCGCGGTGCGAATACACGACGATGTCATGAAACGGATTAATGCCATATTGAGTGAGGAGCGCGGCGGTGGCTTGCGGTGACTTGAAACGCCCATTTTCAAGAAAACGAGTCCACTCGATGTGAATGGCATTAGGAATATGCCCGCGCCGCTTGCAGCACGGCAAGCCCTCGTCGCCCGCCCATTCCCCTTCGCTTCGCACATCGATGACGCTGAAATTAGCGGTACCGGCGCGATGCGCGATCTCACTTGCGCCGGCCAGGCATCCCGATCCCACGGACAACTGAAGTTTCTTGCTGCGCACCGTCGCAATATCGGTGTTGGTGCTGAGCGCGCCGCCTTCGGCCTGCCATTGACGCAGACCCCCATGCAGCATGCGCGCGTGCCGGTGACCCAGGTATTCGAGTGTCCACAGTTCGCGCGAAGCGAACCTGCCGGTGTCGTCGTCATAGACTATTACGTGCCGTTCGTTACTGACACCTGCAATACTGAAACGCTGCC
>DASYSI010000043.1:0-15934 GCA_036003485.1 Burkholderiales bacterium
GAGTGAACTCTACGGCGTCAGATTTGTGCCGGCGAAGGTGCCGGTCTGGCACGATTCGGTTCGCTACTATGAGGTGACAGATCGCGCGACCGGCAAGTTCTTAAGCGGCATCTATCTCGATCTGTTTCCGCGCGACGGCAAGTACAGCCACGCGGCGGCGTTTGGCGTGCGTAGCGTCAGCACGCTCGCCAGGCGCACGCCGATCAGCGTGCTGGTGACGAATTTCAATCGCAAAGGCCTTGACCAGCGCGAGCTCGAGACCCTGCTGCACGAATTCGGGCATATTTTGCATGGCGTGCTGTCGCAAACGCGCTATGCGAGCCACGGCGGAACCAACGTGGAACGCGATTTTGTCGAGGCGCCGTCGCAAATGTATGAAGAATGGGCGCGCACCAAGGAACCGCTGCAGCTGATCCACAAATATTGCACTGATTGTCCCGAGGTAGACGCTGCGCTGGTCAAGCGCTTACACGCCGCGCGCTCGTACGGACAGGGCATTCGTTATGCACGGCAGCACTTGTATGCATCGTACGACATGGCAATTTTCGGCGAACGCGAAGTCGATCCGATGCAGACGTGGATCGCGATGGAAAGCGAAACGCCGGTCGGGTATGTGCCCGGCACACAGTTTGCGGGCACCTTCGCGCACGTGGTCGGCGGGTACGGCGCCGGCTATTACGGCTATATGTGGTCCGAAGTGCTGGCGCTCGATATGCTCTCGCAGTATGGGAAGAACCTCATGAATCCGGCCGTCGGTCGGCGCTTCCGCAAGCTGATTCTGTCGCAGGGCGGCCAGAGGCCGGCGGCTGACATGGTGCATGAATTTCTGGGCCGTGATCCGTCGCCGCAGGCTTTCTTCGACGAAATCACCGGGCAGCGAGGGAACTGACAGCCGCGGCTGACTTGCGATGCTTGCTTATATTGTCCGCCGCCTGTGGCAAATCGTCCCGACGCTGCTCGGCGTCGTGCTGCTCGTGTTCCTGCTGTTCAACTGGGTCGGCGGTGATCCGGCCTACCTGCTCGCCGGAAAGATTTCCAATCCGGAGCAAATCGAAAACATCCGGCGCCAACTCGGCGTCGATCAGCCGATGTACGTCCAGCTCTGGATATTCATCAAACAAATCGCGACCGGCGATTTCGGCGTGAGCTGGGCGACCAACGAGAAGGTGTCTGAAATCTTCGCCACCCGGCTCGGGCCTTCGCTGACGGTGCTGCTGCCGCTCTTGGTGATCGACACGCTGCTCGCGATCGCGGCTGCGATGCTGGTCGCGTACGTGCGCGGATCGCTGACCGACCGCCTGGTCATGATCGGATGCACGGTCGGCCAATCGATCAGCATTCTCGTCTATATCATCGTGTTCCAATATGTGCTCGCGTACCAGCTTGGGTGGTTTCCGGTCCAGGGCTGGGGCAACAACCTCGCCGAGAATCTTTTCAAGTTCAGCCTGCTGCCGATCATCGTCGGCGTGATTGTTTCGCTCGCGCCCGATACGCGGCTATACCGCAGCTTCTTTCTCGACGAAATCAATCAGGACTACGTTCGCACCGCGCGTGCGAAGGGCATGAGCGAGACGCGCGTGATGTGGGTGCACGTGCTGCGCAATGCCTCGATTCCGATCATCACCAACGTGATGATACAGTTGCCGGGACTGCTTGCAGGCGCTTTCCTGATCGAGCGCTTCTTTTCGATTCCCGGCGTCGGGCGCGAGGTGATACTCGCGGTCGAACGCAGCGACTTTCCCGTGATCAAGGCTGTAACGATTTACGTTGCGATCGCGACTTTGCTCATCAATCTGCTCGCGGACCTGCTCTACAAAGCGGTCGATCCGCGCGTGCAGCTTAAATGATGGAAGCCGTGTTGGGCAGCGCCGCCATAGCGCGCGCCGAGTCGCCCGGGCTGTGGGTGCTCGCGTGGCGGCGCTTTTGCCGCGATCGCCTCGGGCTCGTCGCGTTCGTCGTCGTGGTGTTTTTTTTCGGACTCATGGTGGCGTCGGGTCTGGGGCTGATCGCCGCCGACTGGTCGAAGGAAGTCGGCGTCAGTGATGCGCCTCCGGCCTTCATCGGACCCCAGACACCCCCTGCGCGCCCCGCTGCCGCGCCGGCGGCCGCGGCTGATTCGTCGCGCGAGGGCAAAAGCGAACCGGCTGTTATCGATCCGCTCGCGAACGAGTTGTCCGATATCCGCCACCAAAAGGGTGCGGGCGCGACCGATACCGCTATCGTGGACCCACTCGCCGATGTGCTCGCCGAAATCAGACGCGAGTCCGGCGCAGCGTCGGCTGCCGAGACACGAGCGCCGACGCTCGTATTCGGCGGCGACAAGTGGGGCCGTGACGTGCTCAAGAAGGCGATCAAAGGAACCGAGACATCGATGTTCGTCGGGTTGGCCGCCGCGACGCTCGCCGCGTTTATTGGTACCGTGTTTGGAGCGCTGGCCGGCTACTATGGACGCTGGATCGATGATTTCTTCAACTGGTTCTACAGCATCTTCACCTCGATCCCTTATCTGCTGCTGATTCTGGCCATCGCCGGGGTACTGAACCAGAAGGGAACGACGACGGTGATTCTGATCCTGGGCTTAACCGGCTGGACCGGGATTTTCCGGCTCGTGCGCGCCGAGTACCTGAAGCACAAGGTGCGCGAATACATACAGGCAGCCGATGCCATCGGCGCATCTCACATGCGACGCATGTTCGTGCATATCCTGCCCAATGTCAGTCATGTCGTGCTCGTGCAACTGTCGCTGCACGTCGTTCTCTTCATCAAATCAGAGGTAGTGCTGAGTTTCCTCGGGTTCGGCGTCGGCGTCGACACGGTTTCATGGGGGAGCATGCTCAACGAAGCACAAAATGAATTGATCCTCGGCAAATGGTGGCAGCTTGCTGCCGCCACGATTGCGATGGCAACGCTCGTCACCGCATTCAGCCTTTTCACCGACGCTTTGCGCGATGCGCTCGACCCCAGGCTCAAATGATTGCGTTAGCGAGCGATGAGGTTCTGGTCGGCATCCGTAACCTGCGGGTGGATTTTCGCATCGACAAGACGGAGATCTTCGAGGCGGTCAAAGGTATCAGCTTCGACATACCCGTGAACAGTACGGTGGCGCTGGTAGGGGAATCAGGAAGCGGAAAGTCGGTGACCGCGCTTGCGATCCTGGGCCTGCTGCCGAAGGAAAACTCGAGAGTGCATCCCGACGGCCGCGTTCTGTACCGCGAGCACAACCTGCTCGAGCTTGCGCCTGGCGCCATGCAAAAGCTTCGGGGGCGCGATATTTCGATGATTTTCCAGGAGCCCATGAGCTCGTTGAATCCGGTGTTTACGGTCGGCTTCCAACTTGGCGAAGTGCTGACCCGGCACCTCGCCCTGACGGGCAGCCAGGCGCGCGCGCGTGCCATCGAGCTTTTACGCGAAGTCGGCATTCCAGAGCCGGAGCAGAAGATAGACGCGTATCCGTTCCAGTTGTCGGGCGGCCAGCAACAGCGCGTGATGATTGCAATGGCAATCGCGTGCGAACCCAAGCTCCTGATCGCCGACGAACCGACGACGGCACTCGATGTGACGATCCAGAAGCAGATTCTCGATTTGCTCGCTGACCTGCAGCAACGACATCGAATGTCGGTGCTGTTCATCACGCACGATCTAGCCGTGGTCGGTGATATTGCCGATTACGTAATCGTGATGCGCGAGGGCGAGATCAGGGAGCAGGGCGGAGTACAACAGATATTCGAGGCGCCGCGCGACGCGTATACCAAGGCGCTGCTGCTATGCCGGCCGCAGCTCGCGCGGCGGCCCAGGCGGCTGCCCGTCATCGACGATTTCCTCAAGCCGACGCCGCTGGAATTGCAGGACATCCCGGAGCGCAGCCGCGGTTTGAGCGGCGACGAGCCGATCGTGCTCGAAGTGCGTCACCTGAGCAAGAGCTTCTATTCGCGCGTGGGGCTGTTCGGGAAACGAGAATTCAAGGCGGTAAAAGACGTGTCATTCAAGCTCGCCAAAGGCAAGACGCTGGGCTTAGTCGGTGAATCCGGCTCGGGCAAGACGACGGTCGGATTGACGATGATGCGCCTACACCACGAGTCGAGCGGGGAAGTTCTCTTCGAAGGCAAGGACCTGTTAGCGATGCCGCCGCAGGAAGTCATGCGGTATAAGCGCCGCATCCAGATCATTTTTCAGAATCCGTATTCGTCGCTTAACCCCCGGTTTACCGTCGGACAAATTTTAATGGAACCAATGCAGATACACCGTATCGGGACAAGCGAGCAGCAACGCCGTGATATGACCTATGAGCTGTTTGAAAAGGTAGGTCTGCCCGACGCTTCGTTCTTCAAGTATCCGCACGAATTCTCTGGCGGTCAGCGGCAGCGCATCGCGATCGCGCGCTGCCTCACCATGAAACCGGACGTTCTCATCTGTGACGAGTCAGTGTCAGCGCTCGACGTGTCGGTGCAGGCGCAGGTGTTAAACCTGCTGCAGGATCTGCAGGACGAGTACCATATGAGCTATATCTTCATCTCGCACGATTTGGCCGTGGTCAAGTACATGGCAGACCAGGTGATGGTGATGAACGAAGGAGAGATCGTCGAGATCGCCGATTCGGACGAAATCTACCTGAACCCGCGGCATCCGTACACCAGGAAGCTGCTGTCTTCCATTCCCCAGGGCTGGCACAGCGCGAAGGCAACCACCGGACGTGGATGAACAGGCGCCGGCGCTATCGGAGATTAATTAGATCAGCGCAGTTTTTGCGCCAGTACGATCTTTTTGGTGCTGCGACCAGCGGTTTTCCCCACCGAACTTGCGGCGGGTTTTTTTGCGGCGTGCGCCGCTTTCATCAAGCCGCTTTTACGCAACGCGTGCCGCATCGGGGGTTTATTCGTCGGAGCTTTCGCGGTTGCCACCGGTCGCGACCGCAGGTCGGGCAGGTGCGGGGTTGCGCGTCCGCCCGCCGGAACCAGCAGCGTCGAGCCGGGACCGACGCGCTCGTGCGCGCTCAGGTCGTTGATCTGTTTCAACTGTGCGACGCTGGTGCCGTGCCGTGTCGCAACGCGGCTGATGGTATCGCCTGATTTGAGTGTATAGGTCTGCCACGATACGAGTGGCTGGCTGTTGCTCTCGAGATTGGCGCGGAATGTATCCGCCTTATCAGCAGGCAGCAACAAATTGTATCCGCCATCGGCGCGGATGACGGGCCGGCTGTACGCGGGATTGAGCGACATAAACTCCTGAAGCGGCACGTCGGCGAGCTTGGCCGCGAGTTTGACATCGATATTCTTGTTGGTGGGGACTGCAACGAAGTAGGGCTGGTTCGGCACCTCGGCAAGCTCGATGCCATATTGTGCAGGGTTGGCGATGATGTTCTTCACCGCCTGCAGCTTCGGGATGTAGTAGCGCGTTTCCTGCGGCATGGTCAGACTTTGATAGTCGGTCGCGAGACCCATCGCCGTATTCTTGGCGATTGCACGACCGACCGCGCCTTCGCCCCAATTGTAAGCCGCCAGTGCCAGGTCCCAGCTGCCGAACATATCGTAGAGCTTTTCTAGGTAATCGAGCGCGGCATTCGTCGCGGCCATGACATCACGGCGACCGTCGTACCAGAAATTCTGCTGCAGTCCATAATTCTTGCCGGTCGACGGAATGAACTGCCAGATTCCCGAGGCATGGGCGCGCGAGTAAGCGACTGGGTTGTAGGCGCTCTCGATGATCGGCAAGAGCGCGATCTCGCTGGGCATGCCGCGCTTCTGCAGCGCTTCGACGATGTAGTGCAGATAGCGGCTGCTGCGCGCAATCGTGCGTTTGATGTATTCGGGACGGCTGGCGTACCATTCTTCCTGCTCGCGCACCAGCGCGCTTGCGACATCGGGCAACCCGAAGCCAAGGCGTATGCGCGTCCACAAGCTGGTCGGCGAGGTGGTAAGGTCCATCATGGCCGGCAGTGGTGCAGCGCCTTCGGCCGGTACCGGCACGCTCGAAATGTCCTCAGGCCCGAGTTCTTTGTCGAAAGGCCGGCTTGGCGGCGAGATGGGCCATGTGCCTAGCGGCGCGCTCTCGGTCGTGAGTGCAGGCGGCGCGGCCGATTGGGCAGACTCGCTGTCAGCGGCGGATAACAACGGAGAATGAAAAAAAACAAGTCCGGCGGCGATCAGCAAAGCTGTGCGATGAGGCTGCATCGGCAGTCAGATTGTTCTTGTTGGGACGCGGCTATGGTAACCAACAGCGTACGAGCGAGTCAAGGCAATAATCCCATAAAATTTTGTAACAACCGGCTGTTTTTGCTCAGAAATTATTTTTCCAATCGCGGATCGCGCCGAGCACACTGACCGCGTCCTTGAGCGGTTTACCGACGTGCCGGCTCGCGCTGGCAATGACTGCGGGTTGATCGCACCTTAGGAAAGGGTTGGCGCGTTTCTCGCGGCCTATCGACGAAGGCAGAGTGGCCTCGTTCTTCGCGCGCTGCGCGCTCGCTTCGCGCTCCCAACGGACAAGCTCGGGGTTCTCCGATTCCGCGGCGCGCGCGAAGCGGATGTTGGCGAGTGTATATTCGTGGCCGCAATACACGCGCGTCGGATCGGGCAGCGCCGCGAGCTTGGCGAGCGACGTATACATCTGCTGCGGGGTGCCTTCGAACAACCGTCCGCATCCGCACGCGAACAGCGTGTCACCGCAGAACAGCATGTCAGAGCCATAAAACGCGATGTGGCTACGGGTGTGGCCGGGAATTTCGAAAACCGAGAATTCAATCCCGAAGTGCGCAAGCGTAAAGCGGTCTCCTTCGCGCAAGCGGTGGCTAACGGTCGGGATGCGCTCGTCGTGCGGGCCATAAACAGGAACGCGATAGTGACTCAGCAGCTCGGCATTGCCGCCGACGTGGTCGGCGTGATGATGGGTGTTGAGGATTGCGGTGAGCTCAAGTTTTTCCGCGCGCAAGTAATCGAGCACCGGCGCGGCGTCGCCCGGATCGACCACTGCCGCCTTGCCGTCTTGGCGCAGCGTCCAGATGTAATTGTCGTTGAACGCACAGACAGGAAAGATTTCAATCTCATTCATGGGAGCCACCGATCTGGAATTATGCACAGCCTGTATCTTTGTTTTAAACTGCAACCATGTCAATGCCAATGGCTGTCCAATCCGCGCCGCAATCGCCGACCGACTGGTTTGCCGCGCCGCTCGGGCGCTATCTGATCGAGCGCGAGCAGCGCTACGTCGATGAAGCCGTCGCCGACGTGTTCGGGTTCAACGCGCTGCAGCTTGGACTGCCTGAGCATGATTTCCTGCGCGCGAGCCGCATCCCGAACAAATACCGGGTCGCGCCTGCGGGTGCGGTCGAGCTGCGCGCCGAGTTTCGCGACTTGCCGATCGCGAGCAACAGCATCGATCTGTTATTGCTGCCGCACGCCCTCGAATTCAGCGAGCACCCGCACCAGATTCTGCGCGAGGTGGGCCGCGTGCTGATGCCTGAGGGGCATGCCGTAATCGCATGCTTCAATCCGTGGAGCCTGTGGGGACTGCGGCGCGCGTTCACGCGCGCGCGCGATACTTATCCGTGGAACGGGCGTTTTATCAATTTGCCGCGTCTCAAGGACTGGCTGGCATTGCTCGAGCTCGAGATCGTCGCAGGGGAGATGGGATGCTATCTGCCGCCGTGTTCGCAGGACCGGTGGATTCAGCGCTTCCGCTTCATGGAAGCAGCCGGCGACCGCTGGTGGCCTATCGCGGGCGGAGTCTATTTTCTGCATGTTGTGAAACGCGTGCGCGGCATGCGCGTGATCATGCCGATGTGGCGCGAGCAGCTTGCCCGCACGCGCAATCTTGCCGCAGTGCCCAAGACCAAGGACAACGACGAGCCCGCGGCCGCGCGCAATTCGGTCGAATCGAAATGAGCGCGGAGCCTAAGATAGTCCATGTATATACCGACGGCGCGTGCAAGGGCAACCCAGGCCGGGGCGGCTGGGGGGCGTGGCTCCGGTACGGCGAGCGCACGCGCGAGCTCTTCGGCGGCGAGGAACATACCACCAATAACCGCATGGAGCTGACTGCGGTGATCCGCGCGCTCGAGGCATTGAATCGTCAGTGCGTGGTCAAGCTACACACCGATTCGAAGTACGTGCAGCACGGCATCACAACATGGATTCACAACTGGAAAAAGCACGGCTGGAAGACTTCCGACAAGAAGCTTGTCAAGAACGCAGACCTGTGGCGCCGGCTGGACGAGCTCGCACAACAGCACCAGATCGAATGGATCTGGGTAAAGGGCCACGCAGGTCACGACGGCAACGAGCGCGCCGACGCGTTGGCCAACCGCGGCGTTGATACCCTCAAAGCGATGCGCAATTAATCATGCGGCAGATCATCCTAGATACGGAAACCACCGGACTCGATCCCAAACTGGGCCACCGTGTCATCGAGATTGCGGCGGTCGAGCTTGTCGACCGGCGTCTGACCGGCAGCTATTTCCACCGCTACGTCAATCCCGAGCGCGCGAGCGATGATGGTGCGCTCGAGGTACACGGTCTCACCGAGGATTTTCTGCGCGATAAGCCGAAATTCAGCGAGATTATCCAGGAATTGCTCGATTTCATACGCGGCGCCGAGCTGGTAATCCACAACGCGCCGTTCGACACCGGGTTCCTCAATCGCGAATTCGACCTGCTCAATTTGAAGCCGGTCTCTGAGTACTGCCCGAATGTCGTCGATACGCTGCAATTGGCGCGCGAGCTGAATCCGGGAAAGAGAAACGGTCTGGATGCGCTGTGCGAGCGCTACCAGATCGACAATTCGACACGCACGCTGCATGGCGCGCTGCTCGACGCCAATCTGCTGGCCGAGGCTTTCCTCGCAATGACGCGCGGACAGGACAGCCTGATCATCGACGTCGAACCGACGCCGCAGGCCGCGGCGGCGACGCGAATCGCCATCGGCAAGCTGGAACTGATCGTGATTGCTGCCAGCGCGGAAGAGCTGGCGGAACACGCGAAACAGCTCGCCGAGATCGACAAGGCGAGCAAGGGCGCGACGGTGTGGAGAAAATTAGAGATGGTTTGAGTTATATTCGCAACGCGCAGCTCACCACCCGAAACCGGAATCTAAATGGTCTCCCCTCGCGCAAGCTTGGCCGTCACGGTGTCGATCATGCGGCGCGAAATGCTGATGCTCGCCGGAAGATTCGGCAGTTCGCCGACATCAAAAAAGCGCGCTTCCTCGATCTCGACGCCATCCGGCGTTACCTCGCCGCTCGCATAGTCAGCAGTAAAAGCGATCATCAGCTGGTGCGGAAACGGCCACGGCTGGCTGCCGAAGTAACGCAAATGTTTGATCTCGATGCCGACCTCCTCGCGCGTTTCGCGCCGCACCGTGTCTTCGAGCGTTTCTCCCGGCTCGACGAATCCTGCCAGTGCGCTGAAGCGTCCTTGCGGCCATTCTTTTTTGCGCGCGAGCAGAATCTCCCGGCCGCGCATGATCAGGATCATGATCGCCGGCGATATCGGTGGATAGCTGGTGTACTTGCAGCGAGAGCACACGCGCGCGCGCTCGTCGCGCCGCATCTCGGTCGGCGCGCCGCAGCGGCTGCAGTATTGGTGATTGCGATCCCATTCCATGATCTGAAATGCGCGGCCTGCAAGCACGGCAAGCTTTTCATCGATGAGACCAAACACCGCGCGCAGACCCTGCAACTCGTGGCCGTGCGGCAACGCATTCGCATGCTCGAGCTCGGATGTGTAGCAATGCGTGCCGCCATACGTGCCGAGGTAGAGACTGCGTACGGTCGTCAGGCCGAGCTCGGACAGGTCCCGGCAGTGCGGCAGCCGCGACGTGCTTTCGGATTGAGCGATCAGCAATTCACCGCGATGAAATGCGAACCACAGCGCCGGCCGGTCGCGCTCGGCGGGCGGAATAACCGAAGGCTGGTAGCTGTCAGGTATGATTTGTTTCAAAGCTGAAGTGCCGATTGAGCTCGAAGTGTACCAAACGCGGCGCTGCCGCGATATACGATTGGCTTTACCGCGGCGGCTGCTAAATCCAACGGTCAAGCCCGCGCGCCCATCTTTTGACCTAAAATCCAAGTAAAGCGCGCCCATGGCGGAATGGCAATTGAACGTGAAGGAGCATTTGACGTGATTACCGGAAAAGAAAACAGTGCGCAGGAAATAGACCTGGAGTCTGCGGCCAAACTCATCGCGGCACTCGAACAGGACCTGAGCAAACTCAGCGGTGATTCCGGAGACGTTCAGCGTTTGCGCGACGAAGTGGAGACTCTGAAAAATGTGCTCAAATCCCCGGTGCGCAGGCACCACTGGGTGCGTGATGGACTGAACAGTATTCGCGAGGCGCTCGGAAATGCGATGGACAGGGCCGTAGCTGAAGGCTTGAAAGATAGCCAGTACATCGCGGAAATCGGACGAATTCTGGGAATGTAGTGACGCGCATGGCCCGGTCGGCGCGCGTCGCGATGGCATGCTTGATGGCCACGAGCTTGTCCGTGGCGGGTCATACTGCTGCGCAAACGTCTTCGGCTGGTGATTCGGGTGCTCAGATATTTTCTGCAAAACCGATGCGGCTTATCGTGCCGTACGCGCCGGGCGGCGGCGTCGACATCATGGGCCGGATCATCGCGGCCAAGCTTGCGGCGAGACTCGGTGCACAGGTAATCGTCGAAAATCGCGGCGGCGGCGGCACGATCATCGGCACCGACGCGGTGGTGCGAGCCGCGCCTGACGGAACCACGTTGCTGCTTGCGAATCCGGCTTTGGCCGCCAATCCCGCGCTGAACGAGAATCTTCCGTATGACACGCTCAAAAGTCTGGCGCCGGTGATCATGGTCGCCGCTTCGTACAACGTGCTCGTGGTGCATCCGTCGCTGCCGGTCAAGTCGGTCAGGGATCTCGTGATGCTGGCCAAATCGAAGCCGGGCCAGTTGAACTATGCATCGGCGGGAGAAGGCAGCGCAATCTACCTCGCGATGGCGCGGTTTCAGAACGTGGCGGGAATCGACGTTGTGCATATTCCCTACAAGGGCGCAGGGCCGGCGCTCAGCGACGTGGTCGGTGGTCAGGTGCCGCTGATGTTCATTGCGAGTCCACCCGCAGTCGGTTTCATCAGCTCCAGCAAACTGCGCGGCTTGGGCGTCAGCAGTGCGCGGCGCCTCGCGATCCTGCCCCAGATTCCGACCATAGCCGAGAGCGGATATCCTGGTTTCGAAGTCAACAACTGGTATGCGGTCGTCGCGCCTGCTGCAACGCCGATGGCGATCGTCACGCGATTCAATACCGAAATCAATAGCATACTCGCCGCGCCGGACATCAAGGAGCGCATCGCGGCTCTCGGCGCCGAGCCTGCGGGCGGTACTCCCGAGCAGTTCGGTCAAAGACTCAAGACCGAGATGGATGTGTGGGCCAGAGTTTTCGGCAAACCCAAAGACGGACACTCAAAGTGACCGGAACTACAAAGATTTGGTGGGCGGTACTGGGATCGAACCAGTGACTTCCACCGTGTGAAGGTGGCACTCTACCGCTGAGTTAACCGCCCGTATGAGACGCGCTACGGGGAACGAATATTACCATTTTTCCGGGTACGCACTCCAGGCGGGACGGTTACAATCCGGTGAAAAATAAAGTCGGCCGCACCACCCGCATCGTTGCAGTCCGGCGCGGGCCGTCGCCCGAATAAATATTCAATTGTCGCGCGCCGCGTAGTTGTGGGTGTAGCCGCAACGACAACGAGGAGAACATGCAGGCTCGCAGGTCAATGGCGGTGTCAGCGCTCGGCACTTTGATTGCATGCGCGGGCGCGTCGCTCGTACATGCGCAGGGCTATCCGGCCAAGCCGATTCGCTTCGTGGTTGGATTTACCGCCGGCGGCGCTTCTGACATCACCGCACGCATCGTCGGCCAGAAGCTGACCGAGCATTTCGGACAGCCCGTGGTCATCGACAATCGTGCGGGCGCGAGCGGCACGATTGCAGGCGGCATCGTCGCCAAGGCGCAGCCTGACGGCTACACGCTGCTCGCCGGCGCGACCAGCATACTGGCAATCAATCCGGGGCTGTACCCCAAGCTCGACTACGACCCACTGCGCGATTTCGCGCCGGTATCGCAGACCGTGTCGATGCCGCAGTTGCTGGTCGTGCATCCATCGGTCAAGGCGCTGACGCTCAAAGAGTTGCTGGCGCTTGCCAGGTCGAAGCCGGGCGAGCTGAATTACTCGTCGTCCGGCACCGGCAGCTCGAGCCATCTGGCAATGGAATTGTTCAAGTACATGACGGGCGTCAATGTCGTGCATGTGCCTTTCAAAGGCAGCGGACAAGCAATGCCCAGCCTGCTCGCCGGACAGGTGCAACTCGTGTTCGATCCGATACCGACTTCTTTACCGCACGTGAAAAGCGGACGGTTGCGCGCGATCGCGATTTCCACTACCGCGCGTTCGCCCGCGATTCCGGATCTGCCTACCGTCGCGGAAGCGGGTGTGCCCGGCTATGAAAGCAGCCTGTGGTACGGCGTGCTGCTGCCGGCACGCACGCCCCCTGCAATCATTGCGCGGCTGAACGAGACCATCAATGCAATCCTGCGCGAAGCCGATGTGAATGAGCGTTTCGCTGCTCTCGGCGCCGAGCCCCTCGGCAGCTCGCCTGCTGATTTCGGCAAATATATTCGGACCGAAGTCATAAAATGGGGCAAGGTCATCAAGACGGTCGGCATCCGCGCGGACTAGCGCAGCGCCAACCGCTATCGAATTACCCACCGGCAAGGAGACGCGAGTGAACAAGGAGCTGTACGAGCAGGGACAAAAAGTGCGCCGCGAAGTGATGGGCGACGCGTACGTCGACAACGCGGCGAAGACGACCACGGAATTCAACCGGCCGTTCCAGGAGCTCATAGCCGAATACGTATGGGGCACGCTGTGGAGCCGGCCGGGGCTCGATCGCCGCACGCGCGCGCTGATCAATCTGGGCGTGCTGACGGCGCTTGGCCGCACCGAGGAAGTGAAGATCTATCTGGGCGCCGCGCCGAATATCGGCGTCAGCCGCGAAGACGTCCAGGAAGTGTTGATGCAGACTGCGATCTACTGCGGAATTCCCGCGGCGCTCGATAGTTTTCGCGTCGCACAGCAGGTATTCAACGAGCAGGATGCGAAGCGCTAGCTGCAAGGTACGCACGCCATACTGCGCACGTCACGCCAGGTTCGCGGCCCTGCATGGCATATGGATTACCGTCGGTGCCGGATTGGCGGCGATGCCGGTGTCTGCGCAAACCTATCCCGCCAAGCCGATCAAGGTGATCGTCGGTTTCGCCGCGGGTGGTGCATCGGATGTGACGGCGCGCATGCTGGCGCCCCGGCTCGCGAGCCTACTCGGACAGCCGGTCGTCATTGAAAATCGTCTGGGCAGCGGCGGCGCGATTGCCACCGAATATGTCGCCAAGTCGCCGCCTGACGGCTACACCGTGCTGCTGATGCCGGCTGCGGACGCCGCGCAACCGGCTGTGCGCCGCAAACTTCCGTACGATCTCGAGCGTGATTTCGCTCCGGTCTCGCGCATCGTCCTCGGCCCGTGGGTCGTGGTCGTGAATCCTTCGGTACCCGCTCGCTCGATGAAGGAATTGTTTGCGCTGGCGCGTGCTCATCCGGGCAAGCTCAACTATGCGTCGTCGGGAATCGGCAGCTCGGCGCACCTCGTCACCGAACTCATCAAATCGATGGCAGGCGTCGACATCGTACACGTACCCTATAAAGGCGTGTCCGACGGCGTCACGGCGACGGCAACGGGCCAGGCCGACATGATACTCGCGAGTTATCCGGCGGCGCAGCCTCTGCTTCAGGCCGGCAAGGTCAGGCCGCTCGCCGTCAGCATTGGCAAACGTTGGGTGATCATGCCAGCGGTGCCGACGCTGGCCGAAGCGGGCCTGACGGGATTTGACCGCTCGGGCTGGTACGGGATGCTGGCGCCGGCAGGCACGCCGCGCGAAGTCGTCGCGCGCCTTAACACAATGATCGGCGTCATCGTCAACGCGTCCGAGATGGGCGACGCATTGAGAAAGCAGGGTCTCGAACCGAGTACCAGCACGCCGGAAGAGTTCGGTGCGTTCATACGCAACGAAGTCGCGCAGAATATGCGCATCGCAAGAACGGCAGGCATCAACGTCGAATAAAGCAACATTTAAGACAACGAAAAAGCCTAGCCGCCAAGGACGCAAAGGACGCCAAGGAACAGCAAGTTCGATATCGGCGGCGAAGACATGGAAACTTGCGTGCGCAGGTTGCTATATTGAATAAACATACATGAATATGTCTTTCGATTTTCCTTTGCGTCCTTCGCGTCCTTTGTGGCTCAGCTTTTGAATTAAACGGGTAACTTATGCTGCCTCTCGACAGACTACCGGCTCCGGCAACGCCATCCGCTCCTCTGATTGCGGGAGTCACGGTCATCGACTTGACGACATCGATCGCCGGACCTTACGCGACTATGCTGCTCGCCGACATGGGCGCGCGCGTGATCAAGATCGAACGGCCGGGCAATGGCGACGATTGCCGCGCATGGGGACCGCCGTGGTACGACGGTGAGTCGCTATGGTTTCTGAGCGTCAACCGCAATAAAGAAAGCGTCACGCTCGATTACAGCGGCGACGCGGGCCGCAAGGTTTTGCACGATATGGTGAAGAAGGCGGATGTCGTCATCGTCAATCTCGTCGCGCGCGTGCAACAGAAACTCGGAATCGATTATGCGGCCTTGAAAGCAATCAAACCGGACCTCGTGTTCGTGTCGCTGACTGGATTCGGGCTCAGCGGCGCGCGCAAGGATTTCCCGTGTTACGACTTGATCGCCGAAGGTTACAGCGCCGTGATGGACCTGACTGGTGAGGCGGACAGCCCGCCGCAGAAAGTCGGCACGCCCGCCGCCGATCTTATTTCGGGCATGGACGCGGCGATGGCAACTCTCGCTGCACTATTCGAACGCGCAAAATCCGGAAAAGGTCATCACATCGACATCGCGATGGTGGACAGCATGACGCGCTTCATGTCGCCCCGCATCGTGCCGTACCTGGGCACGGGTGACGTGCCGCAACGCACGGGTGCGAAGGACAGTGTGATCGCGGTATATCAGGCGTTCGAAACACAGGACAAGCCGCTGACCCTCGGGCTCGGCAACGATGCGATCTGGAAACGGTTTTGGCACGCGGTCGGGCAGCCGGAAAAGGGCGAGGATGCGCGCCATGCCAGCAATGCGGATCGCCGAACCGCGCGCGTAGAAATTGTTGCCGACATTCAGCAGCTTTTGCACACCCGGCCGCGCGACGAATGGCTGCGCCTGTTCATGCAGGCGAAGGTTCCCGCCGGACCGGTCAACAGCGTGGAGGATCTCGCGCGCGATCCGGAATTGATCGCGCGCGGTTTGCTGTACACCGCGGACATGGCCGGCCGCCGCGTGCCGCAGGTTGGCCTCGGAATCGGCATCGACGGCGCCCATGCGACCTACCGCTCGCCGCCGCCCAAACTTGGCGAGCATACCGCAGCAGTATTGCGCGATTGGCTTGGTTACGACGCGCAAGCGGTAGCGAGCCTGCGTCTGCAGAAAGTGATATGACCGATGGGCAAGCACATTGTGTTCGTTGGGGCAGGCGCCGTCGGCGGCTACGTCGGTGCGCACCTGGCGCGCGCGGGCGAGGATGTCGCGCTGGTAGATCCGTGGCCGGATCACGTCGAAGCCATCAAGCGCGACGGCATGCATCTGGGCGGCTCGCAGGGCGAGCACGTCGCGCGCGTGAAAGCGATGCACATGCATGAAGTCCAGAGTCTCGTGAAGAACCCGGTCGATATCGCGATCATCTGCACCAAATCGTACGATACCGAGTGGGCAGCGCAGATGATCAAGCAGTACCTGTCACCTCGAGGGTACGTCGTATCGATGCAGAACGGCATCAATGAAGAGCGCATCGCGGGGATTGCC
>DASYSI010000044.1:0-3799 GCA_036003485.1 Burkholderiales bacterium
GCCTATGGCGTCGATGTCAAATACCGCACGGGATTCTGGCACGGCCGGCCGCTCAAAACGCGCATGACCGAGCTCGCGGCAGCGCTCGGCAAGCTCGGCGTGTGGGTACGGTTGCACTACGTTTACCCTTACCCGCACGTCGATGAGGTGATTCCACTGATGGCGGAAAGCCGAAACGGAACAGGAATTCTCCCCTACCTCGACGTGCCGTTTCAGCACGCGAGCCCGCGCATATTGAAGGCGATGAAACGGCCTGCGAGCTCGGAAAACAATCTCGCGCGCATCAAGAGCTGGCGCACGGCGTGTCCTGAGCTCACGATCCGCAGCACCTTTATCGTCGGTTTCCCCGGAGAAACCGAACACGATTTCGAGCAGCTGCTCGCATTTCTCGAAGACGCGCAGCTCGATCGCGTCGGCTGCTTCACCTATTCGGCGGTGGACGGCGCGAAGGCCAACGCGCTGCCCGGCCACATCGCGCACGACGTCAAGGAAGAACGTAAGGCGCGCTTCATGGCGGTTCAGGAGAAAATCAGCGCCGCCCGCTTGAAACGCAAAGTCGGATCCACGTTGACGGTGCTCGTCGACGCAACCAACGCAAAAGGCGCAACGGCGCGCAGCGCCGCCGACGCGCCCGAAATCGATGGTGTAGTCCACATCAAACCGTCGTCTACGCTCAAAGCCGGCGAATTCGCGACGGTACGCGTGACGCGATCCGACCGGCATGACCTGTGGACCGAGATCGCTTGAGGCGTGTTCGTGATGTGGGCGCGCATCCGCGAATGGGCACGCCGACTCAAAGCCGAAACGATTGCTTTGTGGTTCTGCTGCAAGCATCCCGACACACCGTTGTCGGCAAAAATCCTGGCGACTCTGGTCGTCGCCTACGCGCTCTCCCCGATCGACCTGATCCCCGATTTCATTCCGGTTTTGGGTTATCTCGACGACGTGATTCTGATTCCGATCGGAATTTATTTCACGTTGAAGCTGGTGCCGGCACACGTCATCGCAGAATGCCGCGCGCAAGCGCGCGACTGGATTGCCGCGCAGCAGCCGAGACCGCGGAATTACGTTGCTGCGGCGGTCATCGCCGCGCTATGGATATTCATGCTGTGGCTCGCGTGGCGCTGGGCTAGTCCCTATTTCGGCCGATAGGTTGGCACCCGCACGCGCGTAACCGGCTTCGAAGAACGCGATCACGTCGGCGAGCTCGCGCGTGCCTTTCATCGACGGCAGGCTCTTCAATATTCTGCGGCCGTATCCTTTGCTGAAAAGCCGTGGGTCGCAGATCATCAACACGCCGCGGTCGGCCTCATCTCGGATCAGCCGTCCCGCGCCCTGCTTTAACGTGATCACCGCCTGCGGCAGCTGAAATTCAACGAACGCGTTGCGCCCGTCCCGATTGATGCGGTCGATCCGCGCCGACAACAGCGGATCATCAGGGGGCGCGAACGGCAGCTTATCGATGACCACGAGCGACAATGCTTCGCCGCGCACGTCGACACCTTCCCAGAACGACTGGCTGCCGATCAACACCGCGTTGCCAAGCCGCCTGAAACGCTCGAGCAGTACGGTGCGCGGACCTTCGCCCTGCAGCAACAATGGATAGTCGAGCTTGCGGCGCGCGAGAGCGTGCTTAAGCAGCTCATGGCCTTCGCGCATCGCTCGCAGGCTGGTGAATAAAAGGAATGCGCGGCCGCCGCTGGCTTCGATCGCCGGCAGCGCCGCCGCAATCACTGCCGGCGTGTAATCCGGCGTATTCGGCTCGGGCATTCCTTTGGGTACGTACAACAGCGCGTGGCCTGCAAAATCGAACGGGCTTTCCCACGACTGCGCGTGCGCACCGGCAAGGCCCATCTGACCGGAGTAATGGCTGAAATCACCGCCTACTGAAAGCGTAGCTGAAGTAAATATCCACGAGCGCGCGCGATCGCTGATCTGTTCCGCAAAAATTTCCGCGATCGACAGCGGCGTCGCATTGAGGTGCAGCGCGTGGTTGAAAAGCTCGACCCAGCGCACGTACTCGGGATCATCATGGTCGCGCCAGCGCAGCAACTGCTCCGCCAGAATCCGAGTGCGCTGCCGGCATTTTTCGAGTCCCTCGCTGCGCTCGGCCTGCGATTCGAGTGCGGATGTGAGCGCATCAAGCTTTTCGCATACCGTCTTCATCGCCGGTTCGAACTCGCGGTTGCGCTCGAGCGCCTGGAATGGAAATCGCCCCAGCTCTTCCCTGAATGTCAGCCGCAGGTCGCGCGCCGCCTTGTCGAGCGCGTGGGCCGCATCGGGCAGCGGCGCATAGTCTTTTGCCGCTGCGAGCGCTTCGATGCGCGCATCCCGCGCGAGCTCGGTCAATTGCGAGGTCGATACCGTCTGCCCGAAGAACAGGCTCGCGGTCTCCGGCAACTGATGCGCCTCGTCAAAAATGATCGTGTTCGATGCGGGCAGCAGCTCCGACACGCCTTCCTCGCGCAGCACCACGTCGGCGAAGAACAAATGGTGGTTGACCACGACCACGTCCGCGGCGAGCGCCTGCTTGCGCGCTTCCATCACAAAACATTTCGAATAGTGCGCGCATTCGGAACCGAGACAATTCTCGCGCGTCGAGGTCACGTGCGACCAGATGCCGGCGTCTTCGGGCACCGCGGACAGATCGCTTTTGTCGCCGCTCGCGCTGTTGCGCGCGAAGTTCGCGATCAGCGGCAGGAAACGCGCTTCGTCACGACTCGCGAAGCGGCCTTCGCCCTGTGCGCGCTCGAGATAGTAATGGCAAACGTAATTGGCGCGGCCCTTGAGCAACGCCACCGTGACCGGCACTTTGAGCGCGTCGCGCACGACCTGGATATCGCGGTCGAACAACTGGTCCTGCAATGTCTTGGTGCCGGTCGAGATGATGACCTTGCCGCCGGAGAGCAATGCCGGCACGAGATACGCAAAAGTTTTGCCGGTGCCGGTGCCCGCCTCCGCGATCAGCACCGAATTTTCTTTGAGCGCCTCGGCGATCGCCCGCGCCATCTCGAGCTGGCTTTGGCGCATGCGGAAATTCGGCACCGCGCGCGCAAGCACGCCATGCTCGGAGAATATCGAATCGAGATCAGGCATCGCGGCGCGGCGCGTTAAATTGCGTCGAGCGGACTTCTGACGGCTTTGCCGCCGCGGTTAAGCACGTGCGCGTAGATCATTGTGGTGCTGACATCGGAGTGGCCAAGCAGTTCCTGCACGGTTCTAATGTCGTAGCCGTTTTGAAGAAGATGTGTCGCAAAGCTGTGGCGCAGTGTATGCGGAGTCGCCGGCTTGATGATATTGGCATCGCGCACCGCCTGCTTCATCGCGCGCTGAATGCCTTTCTCGTCGAGATGGTGTCGCCGCATCTCACCGGAACGTGGATCGACCGACAGATTCTTCGACGGAAAAACATATTGCCATCCCCACTCGCGCGCGGCATTCGGATACTTCTTTGCCAGTGCAAAAGGCAAATACACTTTACCGTAACCTTCTGCCAGATCGCTCTCGTGCAGAGCTTTGACCCTTTTCAGATGCAGCTTCAACGCGTCGACCGCGGATACCGGCAACATAGTCACGCGGTCCTTTGCGCCCTTGCCTTCGCGCACGACGATTTCCATGCGCTCGAACTCGATATCCTTGACGCGCAGCCGCAGCGCCTCCATCAAACGCATGCCGGCGCCATATAGCAGGCTGGCAAGCAACCAATGCGACCCGCGCAACTTACTCATGACGCCTCGAACTTCGGTTTCGGTGAGCACCACAGGCAGACGCTCCGGCTGCTTCGCTTGCACCACGCCTT
>DASYSI010000045.1:0-4226 GCA_036003485.1 Burkholderiales bacterium
CGGCGGGCGCGGCGGAGAATATCATCTGCACCTGTCCCGCGATGACATCGGTCAGCGCGGGTGCGACGCCTTTGTAAGGCACGTGCGTGAGCTCAATTCCTGCCATCTTCTTCAATAGCTCGCCGGCGAGATGACTGCTGCCGCCGCTGCCGCTGGAACCGAAATTGAGCTGTCCCGGCCTGCTCCGCGCCAAAGCAATCAATTCGCCGATGGAATTCACCGGCAGCGATGCGGTCACGACTAGCACCAGTGGAGCGGAAGCCACAAGACTCACGGCGGCGAAATCGTTGACCGGATCGTACGGCAGTGTTTTGTGAAAGCCTGCGTTCACCGCGTGGCTGTTTGAAATCATCAACAGCGTATAGCCGTCGGGCGTGGATTTCGCGGTGATTTCAGAAGCGATTACGCTGCCGGCGCCCGCGCGGTTGTCGATCACGATCTGCTGCCCAAGGTTCGCAGACATTTTCTGACCGACGATGCGCGCGATGATATCGGCAGCGCCGCCGGGCGAAAATCCGACCAGGAGCCGTATCGGTTTGGACGGGTATTCCTGTGCCGAGCTCACCGGCACGATACCGGATACCGTAGCCCAGCCGAGCAGAACGATGCGATAAACGTGCTGGATCACGTTAGGCAATCTCTGATTAAGTCTGCGAGAACGGCAATGATGGGTATCGCTGCGCTTCGCCCGTCCTACGGTCTGTCAAGTTTCATCTCGCGTAGGATGAGTTGAGGGCCCGGAATCAAGCCTGTGCTGATTCACCCAGCAGCCGATCCCATTCGCGGGGAAGCTCGATCCGCTTGCCGACCGGGAATCCGACGGCGCCATTGGACGCGAAAGCGTACGCGTTCGTGCGCAGAGGATCTCCCGCCACGGCGATCAAAATATCTTCCGGCTTCCAGAATACCGGCACCAGCCGGCCCGGATCGTCCGACTCATGAAACAATTTCGGCAAACGTTCGCGCTGCACTTCCTCCGCAAGATTCCAGGTGGGCCGGTCCGTCCAGTCACGCAACATGCGTTCAAACTCGAATGCCGGAATTCGCGCGTGCTCGAACAAAAAGCGTTTCACGTCGAGCTTCGACCATCCGGCTTTGGCTATCGTCTCAGCAATGATGGGGCTCAACACGAGACGCGGACGCAGCGTTCCTCCATGAGGTCCCACGGTAAAAGTGAGTTTCCATGAGGCCTGTTTTGCGAGCGCATCGGCAAGATACGGCAGCATCTTAGCGGGCTCGGTGCCGGACACCGACGCAAGTGTGATGCCGCTCAGATAGCGGGCGATCGTGACCGTATTGTCGCCGGCAGCGAAACCGCTCTCGACGCTCGCGGGCTCCCAGCCGATCCTGCTTATCACATCCTCATTCTCCGCAAGTACCACCCGCCACGTATCGCCGTATGTGGCCTTGTCGCTTTGATGCAGAAGAAACCCGGCGACGTTGCGCAGATACAGGCGCCAGAACCTGCCCACGGATGTATTGGGCAGGAAACCGTCGCGCAATGCGCCTTGCGTGTAGTTGAAGCCAAGCTGTTTCACGATAGGGCCATTCAACAGAATCAGCGTTTCCCCGCCTCCAGTATTGCCGCTGTGCTCGACACCGTATTCGTGATCGACCATGGCCTCAACCAGTGCGACGAGTATGGGCATGTACTCGGGGCGGCATCCGGCCATGACGCCGTTGACGGCAATGCTCCAGATCGTCGCCGCGCGGCTGTCGGGCAGGATCACGCCCAGCACTTGGTCGGGATCGCGGTCGGTGAAACGCAGGAAAGCCTCGACGGCTAATCTAGTCGGAGGCACGATCGGAAGCCCGTCGTTCAAACCGTGCTCGTAAAAATGGCGGTTCACGGCCTGGAATCCGCCCACAAAAAAAATGTCGCGCGCCGCGGGTTCGGCCTGAGCGTTGGCTGCCGCAGGTGCGCGCGTCAGATTCGAGATAACCTGCTCTACCGTTGTCTCGAGAATATTGCGCCGACGTTCCTCCTCGCTTTGCGCGCTCGGGTGTCCGGGCATCAGCGCGTGGGGAATATTCGGCACGCCGAGTCCGACGGAAGTCGCCGCAAACTGCTTGACGAAACCCTCGCAGACGAGAGACGCCGTCGGAATCCCGGCCGCCTCGCACGCTGCACTCGCCCGCAACACGGCGGGCGTGCAGCTACCTCAGGAACCCATTCCCGAGATGACGGCGTCCACTCCGAGCTCTTTGAAGCGCTGCGGCAGGCCCGCCAGAACAGTGCGCTCGTCCGTGCCGTGTATGCTGCCAAACTCGTTCCAGCTCACGAAGCGCACGCCGGGAAAGCGCGCTTTGAGACCTTGCTCCAGCCAGCTGAATACCTCGGCGCCGTAGAACATGTAGTTCCAGAGCTGCGCGACGGTTTTGCCATCGAGCGTGTGCGCGCGCGGAGCCAACGGCCGCAATTGAGTCTGGCGCGCAGTGCGCGGCCAGAATACTTCGTAATGCCCATCATCGTTAACAGGTGACATGCGATTCTCCAAAATCGGTTTCTAAATTCAATGTTTGCGCGCTTACGAGTTTGATTTTAGTTTCGCGCGTGCAAATATCGGAGCCCGAATGCAAAGCTGCTCCGGCATCAGCGTTTATGCC
This sequence comes from Burkholderiales bacterium, assembly GCA_036003485.1. GTDB lineage: Bacteria > Pseudomonadota > Gammaproteobacteria > Burkholderiales > SG8-41 > PALSA-1004. Next base: position 2,608 of record DASYSI010000045.1, read on the forward strand.
GCGTCATTTCGAGCTTGATACCCGGCTGCGAAATGTTGATGTAGCGCGACTTGCCGTTTTTGAGCGCCATTTCCAGCAGTTTGTGCGCCCGGTGCTTGAAAACATACTCCGTCTGCAAAGGACCCGCTGCAAGCATGTCGTCGACCTGATTGCCCGCAAACATGAAGCGCAGCAGCCGCTCGTCGTCGGTCCGGTCGCGGTACTGGCTGCGCAGACGGGGCACCGCAGGCTCGATGCGAGGGGGCGCCGCCTTGATGGTATTCGAGCCGTTCGCGATTATTCTGTCGAGAACATCCTGCTCCACCGCAGCAGGAAGTTTTCCATAATGCCCAAGCACGTATTTTTTTACTTCGTTCGGTACCACGCGGTAGCGTTCCCCATTCACCACATTGAGAACCGCCTGGGTGCCGACCAGCTGCGAAAACGGCGTGATCATGATCGGCCATCCGAGCTCTGCGCGCACGCGCGCGCATTCCTCGAGTACCGCGTCAAAACGGTCGCTCAATCCCATTTGGTCGAGCTGAAACTTGAGGTTCGTCATCATGCCGCCCGGAACCTGATGCTTGAAGTGAAATTCGTCGTACTCGGCCGGAACGCCCAGAGGAAGTTCCTCCTGCTCCGCGATATTGCGGAAATGCTCTCCGACTTCCTCGGCCAGATCGAGATCGACGCCTACTTTGAAGCCCAGATCGCGCGCATTGCGCACGAACGTCTGTGTGGCGGGCTGCGCGGGGCCGTTCGCGAGCGGCGCAATCGACGTGGCCACCTCGTCGACGCCGAGCTTGATACCTTCCAGGTAGACGAGCGGCGCAAGACCGGTCAGGCAGTGGCTGTGAAGTGCGAGCTTGGCGGCACCGATTACCGCTTTCAGCGCCGGCACAAGCGTTCTGATTCTGTCGGGAGTCAGCAAGCCGCCGGCGTCGCGGATTTTAATCTTGTCGACTCCGATCTTGCGCATGATTTCGCGCGCGGCGCTGGCGTAGTGCTCATCGGTATGCACTGGACTCAAGGAGTATGCCAATGACGCTTCGGTCGCCACGCCCAGCGACTTCGCGACGCTGAGGCTCACCGCCAGATTGTCGACGTCGTTCAAGCCGTCCATCGCGCAGATCACGCGAAAACCGGTTGCGACGAGGCGTTCAACCCACAACGCAATGATATCGTCCGGCAGAATGTCGAAGCTGACCAGGCTGCGCCCGCGCACCGTTGCCATCAGTGGCGTATTGGCGATTTTTTCGCACAGTAATCGGAATTTGTCCCAGGGATTTTCCTTCAGGTAGCGCACGCACACGTCGAACTGAATCGCCGCCGCGATATCCATGCGGCAGAATCCCACGCGGTCCAGCGTATCCGTAACCGGCATCATCATCGCCGTGGTCATGCGCGTCGCCCACAGACACTGCGGAGCGTCGCGCAGCGTGGTATCGATGATCCCGACTTCTCTCACTGCAAAACCTCGCAACGGTTCAGATAGTGCGGCAGAAAAGTGCTCTCGAGCCAGCCCGTGGTTATTCTGGAATTCCTGAAATCGTCATCCGACACGATCGCGCGGCTGAATGCGAGTGTCGTGTGCACGCCCTCAACTGCAAACCGGTCGAGCGCGGACAACATTCCTTCGA
>DASYSI010000046.1:0-10816 GCA_036003485.1 Burkholderiales bacterium
CGATCAGGAACAGCGCTACCGCAGACGCTATGTCGACCTGATCACCAACGAGGATACGCGCCTCAGGTTCGTCATACGCTCCCGCATCGTTCAGGCCATGCGCACGTTTTTCCACAACCGACATTATCTCGAGGTCGAAACGCCGATGATGCATCCGATTCCGGGAGGCGCATCGGCGCGCCCATTCGTCACCCATCACAACGCGCTCGACATGAAGCTTTACCTGCGCATCGCGCCCGAGCTTTATCTGAAGCGGCTGGTAGTCGGGGGCTTCGAAAAAGTATTCGAGATCAACCGCAGCTTCCGTAACGAAGGAATCTCGACGCGCCACAATCCCGAATTCACAATGCTCGAGTTTTATGTTGCGTACCGCAATTACTACTATCTGATACAGTTGATCGAGAGATTGATCCGCGAGGTCGCCCAGAGCGCGCTCGGCACCACGAAAATCACATGTCAGGGGCAAGAAATCGACCTCGCAAGTCCATTTGCCAATATTACGGTTGCCGATGCGATCAAGAGCCGCCATCCCGACATCACCGACGAAGCGCTTAATAGCCGTCCTGCCCTGATCGAGAAGCTCACAGCGCTGAACATCGCGTATCGGCCGCAGGACGGAGTCGGCGGGCTGCAGCTCACACTATTCGAGAACACGATCGAGTCGGACTTGATCATTCCAACCTTCGTCTATAACTACCCGGCCGAGGTTTCGCCGTTAGCGCGCCGCAACGATAAAGACCCCACCACCACCGAACGCTTCGAGCTCTATATCGGCGGACGCGAAATCGCGAATGGCTTTTCCGAGCTCAACGATCCGGAAGACCAGGCGGAACGTTTCCAGGAGCAGATGAAGCAAAAAGAGGCGGGTGACGAGGAAGCCATGCACTACGACGCCGATTACATTCGCGCGCTCGAATACGGAATGCCGCCGACCGCCGGCGCCGGCATCGGCATCGACCGTCTCGTCATGGTGCTGACGGACAGCCCCAGCATCAGGGACGTCATTTTGTTTCCGCATATGCGCCCGGAATAACCACGCACGGTCGCCATGGGTCAACCTTTGTGGCAACCGTCGCCGGAACGCATCGCCGCATCGAATATGGCGGCTTTCATGCGCGCGGTTGCCATCAAACACGACTTGCCCATTTCCGATTACCCGGCGTTATACGACTGGTCGGTGAACCAGCCTGAGCACTTTTGGCGCGAGGTGTGGGATTTCTGCGGCGTGATCGCGGATGGCGAGCGCGATATCGCGCTCGAGCATGGCGATCGCATGCCGGGCGCGCGCTGGTTCCCGCACGCGCGGCTTAATTTCGCCGAGAACCTGTTGCAGCGTCACGATGACGGCACGGCGATCATTTTCTGGGGCGAAGACAAGGTCAGAAGCCGCGTCAGCTTCGCCGAGCTGCAGCATGAGGTTTCGCGTCTGGCGCAGGCGCTGCGCGCGTCGGGAGTCAAAGCCGGCGACCGGGTCGCGGGCTATATGCCCAATCTGCCTGGCACCGTGATCGCAATGCTCGCCGCAGCCAGCGTGGGCGCGGTCTGGTCATCATGCTCACCCGACTTCGGCGTGCAAGGCGTGCTCGACCGCTTTGGCCAGATCGCACCGAAAATCCTGTTCTGCGCCGATGGCTATTTCTATAACGGCAAGACGATCGACGTTATCGACCGCGTGGCGGAAATATCCAGGCATCTGCCATCGGTGGAAAAGGTCATCGTCGTGCCTTACACGCGGCGTTTTCCGCGCGTCCCGGCGCTACTCCGCGCAATCGACGTGCACGATTTCATGGCGCCTTTCAGTTCGCGCACGATCGAATACGAACGCCTGCCCTTCGATCACCCGCTTTACATCATGTATTCGTCTGGCACCACCGGCGTGCCGAAATGCATCGTTCACGGCACCGGCGGCACACTGCTGCAGCATTTGAAAGAACACCAGCTGCACGTCGACGTGAAGCGCGAGGACCGTATGTTTTATTTCACGACGTGCGGCTGGATGATGTGGAACTGGCTCGTTTCGGGGCTCGCGTCCGGCTGCGGGATTCTGCTCTATGACGGATCGCCATTCGTGCGTGACGGCAGCATCCTGTTCGATTTCGCCGATGCCGAAGGCATGACGATATTCGGCACTTCCGCCAAATTTATCGACGCGCTCGCAAAAGCAGGCTTAAAGCCGGCGCAAACGCACAAGCTCGAGCGGCTGCGCGTCTTGATGTCGACCGGCTCGCCGCTGGCGCCGGAAGGTTTCGACTATGTTTATCAAAACGTGAAGCGCGACATTAATCTCGCGTCGATCTCGGGCGGAACCGACATCATCTCAACGTTCGTGCTCGGCAATCCCGTACTGCCGGTATGGCGCGGCGAAATTCAGTGCCGGGGCCTGGGCATGAAAGTCGAGGTGTTCGATGAGGAAGGCAAGTCGATATGCGGCGCCAAAGGCGAGCTCGTATGCACAGCTCCGTTCCCGTCGATGCCGGTTGGCTTCTGGGACGACGCCGATGGAAAAAAATACCGGGCCGCGTATTTCGAAAAGTACCCGAACGTGTGGTGTCACGGCGATTACGTCGAGCTCACCGCGCACGATGGGATGATCATTTACGGACGCTCCGACGCGGTGTTGAACCCGGGCGGGGTGCGCATCGGCACCGCAGAGATTTACCGTCAAGTCGAGCAGCTCGATGAAATCGTCGAAAGCCTGGTGATCGGCCAGGACTGGCCTCCGCATCAGTCGGGCGACGTGCGCGTGGTGCTTTTCGTGCGCCTGCGCGACGGACTTAAGCTCGATCAGATCCTAATCGACAAAATCAAGCACCACATCCGCACCAACACGACACCGCGCCATGTGCCCGCCAAGGTAGTGCAAGTTGCAGATATTCCGCGCACCAAGAGCGGAAAAATCGTGGAGCTCGCAGTGCGCAACGTCGTGCACGGCCGCAGCGTGAAGAACCTCGAAGCGCTGGCCAATCCCGAGGCACTCGATCTTTTCCGCAGCCGTCCCGAGCTGGCCGTTTGAAGGAACAACTGGTTAATCGTCATGCCCGCGCAGGCGGGCATCCAGATGTATTTGATTTCTCTGGGTTCCCGCCCGCGCGGGAACGACGGAAGCGGGATTTTTCGGACCTTACTTATTACGCGGGATAGCGCCGGCGATCACCAGTTCCAGAGCTGCCACCAGGGCTTGCTGCTTCCGCCTTTGCCACTCAGATACTTGCTATCGGGAAAATTGGTTTTCAGGACACGCTCGGCGTCATTGCGTAAATCAGTCATGCCGAGCTTGTCGTACGCCTGCACCAGGATCAGCAGACCCTCCTCATTGGCAGGCGCCTGCGGATAAGTCTTGAGCGAATATTGGGCGCGATTCGCAGCCGCGATATACGCAGTGCGCTTCATGTAGTAGCGCGCGACGTGTACTTCGTGCGACGCCAGTGCATTGACCAGATAATTCATGCGTTGGACCGAGTCCGGCGTGTACTTGCTGTCCGGAAAGCGCGCCACGAGGTCTTTGAAAGCCGCGAACGCGTCGCGCGCTGACTTTGGGTCGCGCTCAGTCATATCCTGGCCGGTGTACGAACCGAGGAATCCCAGATCGTCGTTGAAGTTGGCGAGCCCCTTCAGGTAGTAGGCGTAATCGACGCGGGGATGGTTTGGATGCAGCTTGATGAAACGCTCGGCGGCGGAAATCGCAGACGCCATTTCCTTGTCTTTGTAGTAGGCATAAGCGATCTCGAGTTGCGCCTGCTGCGCGTAGCGACCGTACGGATAACGCGCCTCTAGTTTTTCGTAATACTTGATCGCGTCTGTATAGCTGCCGTCGTTGAGTTTGCCCTTGGCTTCTGAGTAGAGCTTGTTTGCCGACCAGCCCTTGGTCTCATCGGTTTGTTCAGGCAGCCAGCTGCACGCTGACAGGCATAGAGCCAGAAATAAAGCTAAACTTGATCGCATAAATGTGTCCCGCGCCAAAACTGGAAAATTATAGCGTAACCCGGCCAGCACTGGAATCGTACGAGTTGATCGTGCCGCCGGAATGCGCCGGCAAACGTTTAGACCAGGCACTGTCGCATTTGTTGCCTGAATTCTCGCGCACTCGTCTCGCGCATTGGGTGCGCTCGCGGCACGTCGAGCTCGACGGCCGTCCGGCGCTGCCTAAATCCAAGGTATGGGGCGGCGAGAAAATCCTCGTTTCCCCGGTCGCCGATCCGGCGGCGACGGCAGCGGCCCCGGAAGCCATCGCGCTCGATATCATCCATGAAGATGCGGCCGTACTTGTGATAGCCAAGCCCGCCGGACTGGTCGTGCATCCGGGCAGCGGCAACTGGAGCGGCACTCTGATGAACGCGTTGCTCGCACACGCGCCACAACTGGCGACATTGCCGCGCGCGGGTATCGTGCACCGGCTCGACAAGAACACGAGCGGCCTGCTGGTCGTGGCCAAGACGCTCGAAGCACAAACGAGCCTCGTGCGCCAATTGCAGGCGCATACCGTGAAGCGCGAATATCTGGCGCTGGTGCACGGCCGCATCGCGCGCGACGGCAAAGCCGAAGGGCCGATCGGCCGCCATCCGGTACAGCGCACGCGCATGGCAGTCATCGCACGCGGCAAACCTTCGGTCACGCATTACCAGGTGCTGCAGCACTTCGCACACGCGACGCTGTTGCGCTGCCGGCTCGAAACGGGACGCACTCACCAGATTCGCGTGCATCTGCAAGCGCTCGGTCACCCGCTGGTCGGAGACCCGGTCTATGGCAAAAAGCAGCGCAGCGCGAATGCCGCGATAGCCGGCTTTCCGCGCCAGGCGCTGCACGCCGAGCGGCTTGAATTCGAGCATCCCGCAAGCGGAAAAAAAGTCGCCTGGCACGCTTCCCTGCCCGTCGATATGCGCGAGCTCATTGCCGCGCAGAAAACAGATCAGGTTCCAGCGTGACGTTTCCGCATGACTGGATCGTTCCCGATTGGCCGGCGCCAATCGGCGTGAAAAGCTTGATTACGACGCGCAACGGCGGCGTCAGCACAGGCGCGTACGCGAGTTTTAACCTTGGATTGCGCAGTGGCGATGACGAAGGCGCCGTGTATGCCAACCGGATGCAATTACGCCGCTACCTGCCGCAGGAACCCAAGTGGCTGCGGCAAGTGCATGGCTCGCGCGTGGTCGCAGCCGATGGCATGAGCGACGTGCCAGCGGCGGACGCCAGTATTGCGCGCCAGCCCGGGACGGTATGCGTGGTAATGATAGCCGACTGCATGCCGGTGCTGCTCTGCGACGAGGCCGCGAGCGTCGTCGGCATCGCGCACGCAGGCTGGCGCGGTCTCGCCTCCGGCATCGTCGAGAATACGGTGCGGGCGACGGGTGTCGCGCCGAACGAGCTGCTGGCCTATCTCGGCCCCGCGATCGGGCCTCGCGCATTCGAAGTCGGTGCCGACGTGCGCGACGCATTCATTGCCGCGGACGACGCCGCAGCCCAAGCGTTCAAGCCGCATCGCGAGCACAAATGGCTGGCCGATCTGTTTCAGCTCGCGCGGCAACACCTCACGCGCTGCGGCATCACGCGTATATTCGGAGGCGGATTGTGCAGCTACACCGACAACACGCGCTTCTATTCATATCGTCGCGATCAGAATAGCGGGCGCATGGCCGCGCTGATCTGGCTCGACACATGATGGGGACCTTGAGCTTGATACGCGATTCATGATGTTCGACACGTTGCGCCGGAAGCAATGTCTATCCTAGCCTGGATCGTTCTCGCGAGCCTGCTCGGCGGTGTGCTGAGCGTTGCCGCCGCCGCGGTATTTGCCTTCAACGCGCGCACCGCGCATGTGCCGATACTGATCAGCTTTGCGGTCGGTGCGCTGCTCGGCGCGGTGTTCCTCGATATTCTGCCGCACGCGTTCAGCATGACCGAGAGCCCCGAGCGGATAGCGGCGACTATTCTCGCCGGCATCCTAATTTTCTTTGTGCTGGAAAAACTCGTGTTGTGGCGCCACTGCCACGTCGAGCAATGCGAAGCGCATGAGGCGCTCCCGGCACAGCACGATCATGGACGCAGCGGCATGATGATCATGGTCGGAGACACCTTTCACAACTTTGTCGATGGAATACTGATCGCCGCCGCGTTTCTCGCTGACAAGCAGCTCGGTCTTGTGACATCGATTGCGATCATCGCGCACGAAGTTCCGCAGGAAGTCGGCGACTTTCTGGTTTTGCTGCATTCGGGCTATACCAAGCGTTACGCGTTCGTGCTTAATGTGCTGTCGAGCCTGGCGATGATGGTGGGCGGCGTGCTTGCCTATTTCGCGCTGCAAACCATGCAGCAATGGATACCGTCGCTGCTCGCGCTCGCGGCCGCGAGCATGATTTACGTTTCGGTTGCGGATTTGATTCCCGGTTTGCACCGCCGCCCTGAAATTCGGGATACGCTGGAGCAGGCGATATTGATAGCCGCAGGCATCGCCACGATCTGGGGAGTCGGCGCGCTCACGCATTAGCAGGCCAATCGCGGGTGGCTTGACACCTTCGCATGCGCCCCGCAGAATCATTCAACTCTCCATCACGCAGCATCTCCCGCCATTTCCTGATTCATGGACTCGCCGCGCGTACCAGCACAGGCGCTCTACGACAGCCTGACCCGTGCCAGCAGCGATTTCGCCGCCGATGTGCTCGGCTCGCTGTCGGACGGGCAGCATTTCGAAAGCGCGGAGGTCTTCAGGGCGCTGACGGCAAGCCTGATGCGCGATAACGGGCAATGGGCTGAAATTCAGAAAAATTATTATCAGCGCCATCTCGAGCTCTGGAGCACGCTCGCACATGCCGGCGCGGCGGCCGAATCCACGCACGCGGCTCCAGTCATCACACCGGAAAAAGGCGACCGCCGTTTTAGCGCGCCCGAATGGCAGCAGCTGCCGTTCTTCGCTTATCTGAAGCAGGCCTACCTGCTCAACTCACGCTGGTTGTCCGAAGTGGTCGAGGCGGCGCAGCTCGATGCCAAAACCAAGCACAAACTGCGCTTTTTCACGCGCCAGTTGATTGACGCCGCCGCACCGGCCAATTTCCCGTCCACCAATCCGGAGGTCCTCAAACTCGCTTCGACAACCCACGGTGAAAGTGTGTTGCGCGGGCTCGAGCATTTGAACACAGACCTCAAAAAAGGCCGTATCTCGATGAGCGACGAGAGCGCGTTCGAAGTCGGGCGCAATCTTGCGATTACTCCGGGCACGGTCGTATTCGAAAACGAGTTGATCCAGTTGATTCAATATCAGCCGCTAACCGATACGGTTTTCGAGCGGCCGCTTCTGATGGTGCCACCCTGCATCAACAAGTACTATATCCTCGATTTGCAGCCCGAGAATTCGTTCGTCCGCTATGCGGTTTCGCAAGGACACACGGTATTCATGGTGTCGTGGCGCAATGTGCCGGAAAACATGGGGCACATCACATGGGACGAGTACCTCGAAAATGGCGTGATCAAGGCGATCGATGTCGCGCGCGAAATCTGCGGCGTCGAACAAATCAACGTGCTCGGCTTTTGCGTCGGCGGCACACTGCTTGGCGCAGCGCTCGCAATCCTGCATGCGCGCAACCGTGACCCCGCTGCCAGCGCAACGCTGCTGACCACGATGCTCGATTTCAGCGATACCGGTGATCTATCGGTATTCGTCGACGAGGCGTACGTCACGCGACGCGAACACGATTTCGCGCACGGCGGCGTGTTGCACGGCAAGGAACTCGCACTCACGTTCGCGAGCCTGCGCGCCAATGAGCTGATCTGGAACTACGTCGTCAACAATTATCTCAAGGGGCGCGCACCCGATGCATTCGACCTGCTCTACTGGAACAGCGATAGCGCCAATCTGCCGGGCGCAATGTACGTTTACTACGTGCGCAATCTGTATCTCGAGAACAATCTGCGCATTCCTGGCCGCCTTGTGATGTGCGGCGTGCCGGTCGATCTCTCGCAGGTCAAACTGCCGACTTACATTCTTGCCTCGCGCGAGGACCATATCGTACCGTGGAAAACCGCGTATGAGAATACGCGCGTGCTCGGCGGCTCTCACCAATTCGTGCTTGCGGCGAGCGGTCATATCGCGGGCGTCGTCAATCCCCCGTCCAAGAACAAGCGTCACTACTGGCTTAATCCTGCGCTCGCAGCCCGCGCTGATGACTGGCTCGCCGGCGCGCGTCAGGAGCCTGGCAGCTGGTGGATCCATTGGCGCGAGTGGCTTGCGGAATATGGCGGCAGCCATGTGCCCGCGAGGACCGAAGCCGGCAGCGCACGCTATCGAGGCATCGAACCGGCGCCCGGCCGCTATGTCAAAGAGCGCTGCGCTTGATGGGTTTTCCAGCAGCTCATCGTGTTAATCTGTAACGGACATCATTCGGAGGAGAATAGCAATGACACAGAGAGTGGCGATCGTCACCGGCGGCATGGGAGGCTTGGGTGAAGCAATCTGCATCAAGCTATCCAAGATGGGCTACAAGGTGGTCACGACATTTTCGCCTGGCAATACCAAAGCGAAAGACTGGCTCGCCGAGATGAAAAGACAGGGCCACGATTTTCACTCGGTTGCGGCCGACGTAGCCGATTTCGACGCTTGCACCAAAGCGATCAAACAGATCGAATCCCAACTGGGTCCGATCGACGTGCTCGTCAACAATGCCGGCATTACGCGCGATATGACGTTCAGGAAAATGACCAAAGCCGACTGGGACGCAGTCATGCGAACCAACCTCGACAGCGTGTTCAACATGGCCAAGCCGGTATGCGACGGCATGGTTGACCGCGGCTGGGGCCGCATCATCAACGTGTCATCGGTGAACGGCCAAAAAGGCGCGTTCGGCCAGACCAATTATTCGGCTGCCAAGGCGGGCATGCACGGTTTCACCAAGGCGCTCGCGCTCGAAGTCGCGCGCAAAGGCGTTACCGTCAACACGATTTCGCCCGGTTACATCGGGACCAAAATGGTGATGGCGATTCCGAAAGAAGTGCTCGATTCGAAAATCATTCCGCAAATTCCGATCGGGCGCCTCGGCAAGCCGGAAGAAGTCGCGGGACTCGTCGCCTATCTGTGCTCGGACGAAGCGGCATTCGTGACCGGCGCCAACATTGCGATCAACGGCGGCCAGCACATGCAGTAGATGTTGCGATCAGCTTTCAGCCGAATACGCGGGCGTGCTGTTCTAAGCTAACCGCTGACTGCTGAGCGGTGAATGCCGTAGAACCGCGCTATTTCTTTTTCGCGTCGCGCGCTGCGATCGCAGCTGCGTCGGCAAGCGACTTCAGATTGGCCTCGGCGAGTTCGGCGGCCTGCTGTGCCGCCTTGGTGATGCTTTCCACCGCGGTTTGCGTCGCGACCATGGTGGATTTCATCGCCTCGACTGCAACGCCTGATCCGCCTGGCGCCGCTTTGATCATTTTTTCCATCGCCGACCCCATTTGCTGCTGATACGCGGCGAAGCGCTGCGCGGCCATCTCGCTTAACTGCTGCTGGGTTTGCGCCGCGATGGCGTAAACATCACGCGAATATCCAAGTGCGCTGTGAACCGTTTTCTCCGCGAGGCGCGCGCGCACGGCGGTCAATGCCTCCGCATCTTTCGCCGCGGCCAGCGCATTGACGGTTTCTGCCTGTTCAGCGATGAATGTTTTAGCCGCCTCGAGCTGTAAGCGCATCATGCGCTCAGCACTCTCCATTGAAACCTGGGCGACGCGCATTGCCGCGTCGATCGAAGCTTCGCTCCAGCCAGTGGATGGTTCTGCGATTTTCGTCATTGTCTTCTCCTTATCAGTCAAGCCAACCCTCTTAATCACTAACTTAGGCTATAATGCTGCATTGCACAATCCCATGTTAGGTTTCCCTGCCATCGGGCGTCAAGGGTTATCTCGCAATGCACCATTTCTGTTGCACGACGTTTCACCGCGAACGCTGGTGACAAAATTGCTGCAATACAATGAATAAATGCGATGATTTTGGGATAATGGAACTACCGCAACGCACATCTCAGGCCCGCCATGAGCGACGACATCAGAATAATTAAAAAATATCCGAATCGCCGTCTCTATGACACCACGACGAGCAGTTATATCACGCTGCACGATGTGAAAAAGCTCGTGCTCGACAATACCGTATTCAAAGTCGAGGACGCCAAGAGCAAGGAAGATCTGACGCGCGCCATCCTGTTGCAAATTATCCTCGAGGAAGAAAGCGGCGAAGGCGCCCCGATGTTCTCGAGCGACGTGCTGTCGAAAATTATCCGCTTCTACGGCAATGCAATGCAGGGAATGATGGGCAATTATCTGGAAAAGAACATCCAGACGTTCATCGAGATCCAGAAAAAGCTGCAGGAGCAGTCGCGTGCGGTATACGGCGGCACCGCCGCGCCGGGACTCAATGCCGATGCCTGGAGCGAATTTCTGAAGATGCAGGGTCCCGCCATCCAGGGACTGATGGGGAGCTATCTCGAGCAAAGCGCCAGCGCCTTTCTCGAAATGCAGCAGCAGATGCAAAAACAGACTCGCAATCTGTTCGGCAACTTTCCATTTCCCAACTTTGCCGCCGCTGCCAATCCGTTTATGCAGCCTCAGCGCGACGACGACGCGGGTGCTCCGCCCGCGAACCCCCGACCCAAGGATGAAGGCGGCAATAAAGATGGCGCCTGACAAGGCGCGTTCCACTCGCTCGGCAGCAGCTCCCAAAGTCGGTTTTGTCTCTCTCGGCTGTCCTAAGGCGCTCGTCGACTCCGAGCGCATCCTCACGCAGCTGCGGGTCGAGGGTTACCTCGTGGCGCCGACATATGAAGACGCGGATTTGGTCGTCGTCAACACCTGC
>DASYSI010000047.1:0-4844 GCA_036003485.1 Burkholderiales bacterium
GTCGGCGGCTGGTACACCGATCGCGCCGGCATATACCGCGCGCTGTGGGTGCTCGGCTTGTTCCAGGCCGCGTCCAATCTCGGTTATGCGCTCGCCGCGGTCGTAATCCCCGCCGCCGCGACCGGCAGTACCGTCCTGCTCGAGCACCGCGTGCTACTGTATTCGGCAAGCGCGATCGAATCGTTTACCGGCGGACTCGGCACCGCGGCTTTCCTCGCGTTTTTGATGGCGATCGTCAACAAACAACACGCAGCAACCGAATACGCGCTGCTGTCGTCGGTATTCGCGCTGTCGCGCTCGTTCGCGGGCTGGGCTGGCGGCATCGGCGCGCAGGAAATGGGTTACTCCGCGTACTTTCTGCTCACCTTCTTTCTTGCTTTTCCGGCGTACTTTTTCCTGCCATGGGTAAAACAAATGCTGGCACGCACTGAGCCGGCTCCGGGTATTCTATAAAACCGCGCCGCGCGCGGTGACCGGCCACAGCGCTTCGACGCGGCCGTTGCGAACACACACGTACCAGTCGTAGAGGTTTACCGTCGGGTCGCAGTGACCGGGTATGAGCCTCAGCTTGTCGCCTACTTTCAGGCGCGTTGCGCCGTTGATTTGCAGTACGCCGTGCTCGTCCGATGCTTTCGTATACTCGACGTCCGGGTAATCGGCGACACGCGGCATGCCTGAGTCCGTGCTCGACGCCTTGAGTCCGGCATCGACGACGACGCGGTCGCGCGCTGGCGCGCTCATGACGGTGGTCCACACGAACAGACTGTGCTCGAACTGCGGGATTCCGCTCTCGATCCATTCGTTCTTCGCGTAGTCGGCGTCCATGAAGATGTAGGAACCGGCCTGGAGCTCGTGATATACGCTGCTCGTCGCCTCGAACATGTAACTCCCGGTGCCGGCGCCCGTCACGTAGTCGCAGGCAATTCCGGCTTCGCCAAGCAGCCGCGTCGTCGTTTTCACGGCGTTGACCGCGCGCGCGATCGCTTCGCGCCGGTCGGCGACCTTGCGCACGTGCTGCGCTGCGCCCTGGTAGGCCTGCAATCCCGCAAAGCGCAGATTGCGGCGCGCCACGATCTGCTGCGCGAGCGCGACCGCCGGCGCTCCGGGCGCGACGCCGCAGCGATGCGCACCGACATCGACTTCGACCAGGAGCTCGAGCGTGACGCCGGCAGCGCGCGCCGCCGCGTCGAGATCGCGAACGTTGCCGGCGTCGTCGACGCAAACTCGGATCGTTGCTCGCTGCGCGAGCGCGCTAAGCCGTTTGAGCTTGTCGGCACCGACCACTTCGTTGGCGATCAGCACATCATTGATGCCGGCGGCGACCAAGGCTTCGGCCTCGCTCGTTTTCTGGCAGCACACGCCGACCGCGCCGAGCGCGACCTGCCGCAACGCGATTTCGGCGCACTTATGGCTTTTGGCATGCGGGCGCAGGCGGATGTCGCTGCCGCGCAAGGATTCCGGCAGGCGTTTCAGGTTGCGCTCGAATGCGTCGAGCTCGAGTATCAGGCACGGCGTGTCGACCTCGGCGAGCGGCATGCCGGTTTCTGCGGCGGGACGAAAAGTCATCGCGTTCTCCGGTTATCAATTCGCGTGGCAGCTCAGCGCATTGTTACAGCATGTAGTCGTAATCGATTATCAGCGGCGCATGGTCGGAAAAACGCTGCTGTGTGTGGATCTTCACCGTGCGCGCCATTCCCGCGATGCCTGGGGTCGCGATCTGGTAATCGATGCGCCACCCGACGTTCTTCGCTCTTGCCTGCCCGCGATTTGACCACCACGTGTACTGATCCGGCCGCGGGTCGATGCGGCGGAACACGTCCACCCAGGTCAATTCATCGAATACCCGCGTGAGCCATTGGCGCTCCTCTGGCAGAAAACCCGAATTTTTCCGGTTGCCGCGCCAGTTCCTGAGATCGATTTCCTTGTGCGCGATGTTCCAGTCGCCGCACACGATGAATTGCCGGCTGTCTTTGATGAGCCCGGCGAGATGCGGATGAAACTGCTCCATGAAGCGGAACTTCGACTGCTGGCGATGTTCTCCGCTCGAACCCGACGGCAGATAGACCGAAACCACGGAGAGCTTTCCGAAGTCGGCGCGCAGATAACGTCCTTCGGCGTCGAACTCGCGAACGCCGAGTCCCGCAATCACACGGTCCGGCTCACGCCTGGTATAGATGCCGACTCCGCTGTAGCCTTTCTTTTCAGCGTAATGAAAGTAGCCGCGAAAGCCCCGGGGCGCGAGCATATCCGCGGTCATATCTTGGGCTTGCGCTTTCAATTCCTGCACGCAGACGATATCCGCTTTCTGGCGCGCGAGCCAGCGAAAGAGGTTCTTACCGGCCGCCGAACGAATGCCGTTGAGGTTCACAGTGATTACGCGTAACATAATATTTTTCGAAGCTTTTTTGCCTAAGTCCCCGTTATGTCGGCCAATTTCAGGCGCGAATTCATTCGATTTGCAGTGGCGCAAAAAGTGCTGTGTTTCGGAGAGTTCAAAACCAAGGCGGGCCGCTTATCGCCCTATTTTTTCGATGCCGGACTATTCTACGACGGCCAGTCGTTGCAGCGACTGGCGCAATTTTACGCGCAAGCCATCGCCGCCGGCGAGGTCGAATTCGATATGCTGTTCGGCCCCGCCTACAAAGGAATCCCGCTGGTCGCCGCAGTGGCGATCGCGCTTGCAAGCGAAGGGCGCAACGTGCGCTACAGCTTCAACCGCAAGGAGGAAAAAGATCATGGCGAAGGCGGCAGCGTGATCGGCGCGCCGCTCGAGGGACGAGTGTTGATCGTCGACGATGTCATTTCCGCCGGCACCTCGGTGCGGCAGTCGGTCAACCTGATCAGGGCCGCGCGCGCTGTTCCGTGCGCAGTCGTGATCGCGCTTGACCGCATGGAGCGCGGCGCGGGCGACCTCTCGGCGACGCAGGAAGTCGAGCAGCACTACCGGATCCCGACAATCAGCATCGCAACGCTCGATGATCTGATCGCCTATTTGCAAACGGACACCACAATGTTTTCGAACCTCACGGCGGTGGATAAATACCGCGAAAAATACGGAGTCGCGGCGCATGCGTGAGACTCGCATCGCACTGGCTCTGCTGCTGCTCATCGCAGCGCCCGCCGCATTTTCTCAGCCGGCGGGCAGCGCGGCGAAGCTTTATTGCTGGAAAAACAAGGCCGGCAAGACCGAGTGCGGCGATAAAGTGCCATATGAATATCAGGACGCGGCAATCAAGGAAATGAACAAGCAGGGCGTGGTTACGCGCCGCACCGAGTCGATGACCCCCGAGGAGCGCAAAGCGCACGAGGAAGCGCAGGCAAAGAAACAGGCCGATGACCAACGCCGCGAGGAAACGCGCCGCCAAGACAAAGCGCTGCTCGAAACATTCACCACGGAAAAAGAAATCGATCTCAAACGCGTCCGCGATGTGCAGCTCATCGAAGCCACGATCGAAACGTTGCAGACCAACCTGAAGAGTATGAATGAGCGCCGCGCCGACACGCAATCCCGGATCAATCAATACCTGAAAGACAAGCGCCCGGTGCCACAGCCGTTTCAGGAAGACATCGCGCGCGTCGACAGCGACAAAGCGCAGACTGAGAAAATGATCGCGCAGAAACGCCAGGAAATAATTCTACTCAATCAAAAGTACGATGAGCTCAAGAGGCATTTTGTCGAGCTCACCGGCGGCACAACCGGCAGCACCCGAAAAAGCGGCAGTCAAACCGCCGGCGGCGAACAAAAATCGCGCTGACGCGTTTCACGCAGGTTTATTCCGCGAGTTTGCGTTTCAGTAATTCGTTGACCTGGGCGGGATTGGCCTTGCCTTTGGTTGCCTTCATCACCTGCCCGACGAGCGAGTTGAACGCCTTGGGCTTGCCGCTGCGGTAAGCGGCGATCTGCTGCGCGTTTGCGGCGATGACCTGATCGACGATTTTCTCGATTTCGCCTCTGTCCGAAATCTGTTGCAGGCCCATTTTTTCGATATAACGATCGGCCTCGACTTTAAAGGCGGGCAGAGTCAAATTGCCCGCGCCTACGACCTTGCCATCCCACAAGTCGCGGAATACATCCTTCGCGATTTTTCCGGAAATCGTTCCGTCGATGATTCGACCGATAAGCCAAATCAAAGCTTCAGGCTTGACCGGGCTGTCCGCTATAGCGATATTTTGGTCGTTTAACCGGCTCGACAATTCTCCAGTTATCCAGTTTGCAGCCAGCTTGGGATCGACGTGTCTTGCGATCGCATCGAAATAAACCGCCAGCTCCTTGGATGCGGTCAGCAAAACTGCGTCATAAGCCGACAGTTCGTATTCACGCATGAATTTCTCACGCATCGCCTGCGGCAATTCGGGCAAAGCAGCTTTCACTTCATCTAACCAATGCTGCGAAAGAACGAGCGGCAATAAATCCGGATCGGGGAAATACCGGTAATCCATCGCGTCTTCTTTCGAGCGCATCGGGCGCGTCTCGTTCTTGTCGGGATCATAAAGCCGCGTCTCCTGCACGACCTTGCCACCCTCCTCAAGAATCTCGATCTGGCGCTTTATTTCGAATTCGATCGCCTGCTGCATAAAACGAAACGAATTCAGATTCTTGATTTCGGCACGCGTTCCGAGCGGATCACCCGGACGACGCACTGAAACGTTGGCGTCACAGCGGAACGACCCCTCCTGCATATTGCCATCGCAGATGTCGATCCAGCGCACCAGCGAGTGCAATGTTTTTGCGTACTCGACTGCTTCCTGCGCCGAACTCATATCCGGCTCGGTTACGATCTCGAGCAGCGGGGTCCCGGCGCGGTTCAGATCGATGCCGCTCATTCCGCGAAAGTCTTCGTGCA
>DASYSI010000048.1:0-4231 GCA_036003485.1 Burkholderiales bacterium
GGCTTCGAGGTTGCATCGGCTGGCACCAATCCGGATGCGGAGACAACCGTGTCGCCGGAGTTGTTGGAATGGGCGGACATCATTTTTGTTATGGAGCAATCGCACCGGAGCATACTGTCCAAGAAGTTTGGTACGCATCTCAAAACGAAACGCATCATCTGCCTCGACATTCCCGACCGGTTTGAGTACATGGATCCTGTACTTGTCGAATTGCTTGAGGCAAAAGTAGGACCGTTACTTCGATGAGTTAGTAATACCGCCTAACAAGTGCATCGAGCTCGCTGTCGTTGGTCATCCGGCTCCCGCGGAACGTGGTGCTTCGCGCTTGATGACGAAAATCGTTAGGGAAAAAAACATCCATGCAAAGACTAAAAACAATTCTGGCGGCGCTCGCGATTGCAGGAGTACTGGCGGCGTCTGCCGTCGCGCTCGCCCAAAGTAATCTTGCCGCTCTTTTTACGCTGACCCCGGGTGAGATGATGTTTGTTTCCGAGCCGGCGCGACCCGACCTCGCTTCATCGGTACTCGTAGGCGATCCTTCCAGGGCTGGAATCTATGCGGTTCACACCAGGCTGCCCGCCAACTTAAAGATCGAGCCCCACTCGCATTCCGAAGCGTGGAGGATAGCGACGGTTCTGTCGGGAACGTTGTATTACGGCTACGGAGATACCTTCGACGAAACGAAGCTGAAGGCCCTGGGTCCTGGCAGCTTGCTGGTTGAGCCCAGGGACGCGCCACATTTCGCGATGACCAAAGACGAGGAAGTCATGCTCCATATCGTTGGCGAAGGGCCGGCAGGCACGAACCTCGTGCGAAAATAACCGATGCCGAGGTAACTCTAGATCGCGGGGACAGTTGAATGTGGCATACGAAGCTGCTGATCCTTCACGGCGGCGTCATCCTTCTCGCGGGCCTGCTTGCGGGCGTTCCGTTCGGCCGCGCCATCGTTCAGGGTAAATCGGAGGCCGCCGTGCGCGCCTGGCGAATCGCCCATTCTGGACTTACGATGGGCGGCCTATTACTGTTGATTGTGGCTCTCGTCATGCCGCAGTTACAGCTCGGCGCATCGGCGCGCGCCCTATTGGTCTGGGCATTCGTCGCGTCGGGCTACGGGTTTGCCATTGCACTGCCTCTGGGTGCGCACTATGGCCATCGTGGCCTCACCTTCGCACCGCCATTCTTGAATCAGTTCGTCTACTTCGGCAACATGATCGGTGTCGTGGGGTCGCTGGCCGGTACTCTCATACTTTTGTGGGGTGCGTATGCAGCGCTTTAGCGATCTGCTTAGCCGGTATATAAGCGCAGACACATGACGGAATTCGAAACCGTGCGTTCGAACAACACTCAAGCGACGTCCAACGCGAACGGTGGACGCAACGACCAGGAACCGCAACGATGAAACGATTCGGAATTGGCGTGCTCTGCGCTTTGGGCGGCTACCTGATTGCGGCGTTCGCGGGCTATTTTCTCATCGATCTATTGTCGTCCAATACGCACGATCGCTCGGTCGAAACCGCTATGACCAGCGCATTCGTATTGGGACCGCTCGGGGCTGTGGTGGCCTTTGTCGTGGGTTTCATTCGCAGCGGCCGCAGTTCCTCGACTTAATCAGAGGAAAATCGAATGTACAAATCTGTTCTGGTACTCTCAAAATTTCTGCATATGGTTTTCCCTCATCCTCGATCCTTCTCCCAGCGGGCGAAGGAAGCAAAAAATCTCCTCTTCCGGAAAGGCAGGGTGAGGGCGAATTTCTTGTTCGTACGTTGTACGGGCATTCATCCCTAGGAATCTCTCCGATGTCACATGATTCATCCGCCTTGATTTTATATCCCGTTTTCGCGATGTTTCTTCTGGTTATCATTGTTTTGCTGTACATGGGCCGCATGCGCATTGCCGCGGTGAAAAAAGGCGAGCTTAACATCAAGTTTTTCCGCGCCTACGCGGACGGCAACGAGCCTGAGCGACTGCGAGTTATATCCAGGCATTACGTGAATTTGTTCGAGATGCCGGTTCTGTTCTATGCCGGCGTCATCCTGGTTTATATCACTCACCAGGTGACTTATTGGATGATCGGCTGTGCGTGGGCGTACGTCGCTTTCCGCTACCTGCACAGTTATGTTCATCTGACATCAAATAACGTCATGGTGCGTTTCTCGCTCTACTTCGCGAGTGCCTTTGTTCTCACCGTGATGTGGTCGACTCTGTTAGCGGCGCTGATCCGCGCCGGGTAGGCCGCGGCCCCGCTCTTGGAGGCGTGATAAACCGCCTGCTAATCTATTATTGGGACGCGTCGCCGGCAGCGCCCTTGGCGTTAGCCCCTTAATTCGCCGGCAATCAGAACGCGATACAGAAAGGAGAAATCTCATGAAGTTCATGCTGACATTTTCCTGGAAACCGGACATCAAAGCGTTGGACCAGGGAATCGCGAGATTCCAGAAGACCGGAGGCCAGCCTCCTAAGGGCGTAAAGCTGTTGGGGCGCTGGACGCGCGCCGATTTCAGCGGCGGGTTCGATCTGCTCGAGTGCGATGACGCTCAGCGGCTTGCCGAGTTCGCTCTGATGTGGAGCGATCTTATGGAACTGACGATCGTGCCGGTCCTCGAAGATAAGGATCTTTCCAAGGTGCTGAAGCGCCGGAAATAGTACGCTGCACGTCGGTCACGCTGCGCGGAAGTCTGTCGCCTGCGCGCGCAGTGCGGCATTTTTTTTGAGCTCGTGCTTGGCGACTTTGTGCGTGGACGTATGCGGCAGCTTATCTGCTAGCACGATGTAGCGCGGCACCTTGTGCGCCGCGAGCCGCAGCGCGCACCAGTCGCGGATGTCGCGCGCGGTGAGCTCCGCACCTGACCTGGGCACCACTACCGCCATCACTTCTTCCTCGCCGATTTCGGCATCGACGGCGATCGCCGCCGCCTCGGACACATCCGGATGCTCGCTGATCACGCGATCGAGCTCGGCGCCTGAGATGTTCTCGCCGCGACGGCGGATGATGTCCTTCTTGCGCGCGACGAAGTGAAAATAGCCGTCGTCATCGCGCCGCACGAGATCTCCGGTCATGAACCAGCCGTCGCGAAACGAAGCCGCGGTCTGCGCGGGATCACGATAGTAGCCCTGCATGAGCGTAGGGATACGCACCGCGAGCTCGCCTATCGTGCCCTCGACCACGTCGTTCCCGTCGTCGTCGAGAATACGGGCCTGCGTCCACGGCTGCGCGGGGTCCGGATGCACGCCCGGCCTGCCCATGCAACCGAGCTTGTGCGGGCCCTCGAACGGATTGCTGAAAGCGCCTGGGATTTCGGTCATTCCGAGGCCCTCGATCACGGTCGGCACACCGAATTCATTTCTGAACACGTCGAGCGTTTCCTGCGTGAAGCCCGAGCCGTTCACCACGCGAATCTGGTGTTCGCGCACGAATTCGCTGCGCGGCCGCCGTGCGAGGATGGTGCTGACCGCCGCCATGACATTGACCTGGGTCGCGCCCGTATCCGCAGCGAGGCGCCAGAATTGCGACGCGCTGAAACGCGGCGCCACGATCAGGCACGCGCCCGCGGCAACCGCGCTGGCAGTGACGTTGAACAGCGCATTGACGTGAAACATCGGCAGGATGCAAAGCGCGCGGTCGTCGGGCTGCAGATGCACGCGCGCGACGTGGCGCTCGCCGGCGAGCACGAAATTGCGCTGGCTGTGCATCACGCCTTTCGGAAAGCCGGTCGTCCCTGACGTATAGATGATCGCAAACGTATCGTCAGCGGAGACGTCGGCGGGCAGCTCGGTTTGCGAAACGCCATCGATGAGGTCGGCAAACCTTGGTGCGCCGGCGGCTTCGCCATCGATGAGCGCAAACCACGGTTGCGGCACAAGATCGCGCGTCGCAGCGCGCGCGATCTCAAGCGTGTCAAGCGCGCACACCACCGCGCTGACGGCGGCGTGGGTAAGCACGTAACCCGCTTCGGCGAAGCCGAACTCGGGATTGACCGGAACCACAATGGCGCCGATCCGCGCCGCAGCGAACAGCAGCAACACGTGCGCGTCGCTGTTGGCCGCGACGATCGCGACGCGTTCGCCCTTGCGGATACCGCGCGCCACCAGCATGCGCGCGGCGTTGTCGATGGCGGCGTCGAAACCTCCCCAGCTCCACGTCTTGTCACCGAAGACCAGGAAGGGCCGCGCAGGATCGCCGCGCATGCGCGATTCGAATACGCTTTTCAGCGTGTAGTCGTGCGGCGCATAC
>DASYSI010000049.1:0-6657 GCA_036003485.1 Burkholderiales bacterium
CAGGATAAGCGGCTGCGTCTCCGGATCGCCCAGACGGCAGTTGAATTCGAGCACCTTGACCTGCCCATCCTTGCTTATCATCAGACCGGCGTAGAGAAAGCCGCTAAACAACGCGCCTTCCTGGGCGATTCCCGCGACGACGGGCTGGATGACTTCGCGCATGACTTTGGCATGAATGCCCGGTGTCACGACCGGCGCCGGCGAGTACGCGCCCATGCCGCCGGTGTTGGGGCCGAGGTCGCCGTCCTTTAGGCGCTTGTGGTCTTGGCTCGTCGCCAGCGGCAATACGTGTCTGCCATCGACCATCACGATAAAGCTCGCCTCCTCCCCGTCGAGAAAATCCTCGATCACCACGCGCGGGCCGGACTCGTTGTGGCGGATCGCGAGCTGGGTGCCGACGAGCATCATGTCGACTGCGTCATACGCGTGCTGCAATTCGGTCGCTACGACGACACCTTTGCCGGCGGCGAGTCCATCGGCCTTGATCACGATCGGCGTGCCGCGCTGGTCGATGTAGCGGCGCGCGGCCTGCGCGTCGGTAAACGTCTGATATTCGGCGCTTGGGATGCCATGCCGCGCCATGAACGCTTTGGCGAAATCCTTTGAACTTTCGAGTTGGGCCGCGCGCTGAGTGGGTCCGAAAATTTTAAGCCCCGCGGCATGGAATGCATCAACGATGCCTGCGGCGAGCGGCGCCTCGGGCCCGACGACCGTCAGCGCAATGTGCTCATGCTGCGCGAATTCGATGAGCTTGACGCAATCGGTAATGTCGACGTTGGTCACGCCGTCTTCGCGTGCGGTGCCGGCATTGCCGGGTGCGACGAATACCCTGGAAACGCGCGGCGACTGCGCGAGCTTCCATGCCAGCGCATGCTCCCGACCGCCGCCGCCCACGACCAATAACTTCATAACAGCGGGAGGCGGGAGGCGGGAGGCGGAAGGCGGGAAAGGCCTTCCACAAGGACGCGCCTAACTCGGCGCGATAAGCATTTCGCCTCACTCCACACGCCTCACTCCTCTCGCATTTTCGGCGCGTCAGTGGCGGAAATGCCGGTGGCCGGTAAAGACCATCGCCAAACCGCGCGCGTCGGCGGCGGCGATCACTTCGTCGTCGCGCAGGCTGCCGCCGGGCTGGATCACGGCGGCCGCGCCCGCATCGGCGATGAGATCGAGCCCGTCGCGGAACGGAAAGAACGCGTCCGATGCGACCACCGAACCTGCGAGAGAGAGGTTCGCGTTCTTCGCTTTGATCGCGGCAATGCGCGCTGAATCGACGCGGCTCATCTGGCCCGCGCCGATGCCGAGCGTCTGTCCCCGGCTGCAGAACACGATGGCGTTGGATTTGACGTACTTGGCAACGCGCCACGCAAACAACAGGTCTTCGCGCTGCTGCGCGGTCGGCTTGACTCGGGTCACCGTCTTCAGGTCCGATGCGTCGATCTTGAAATGATCGGGTGTCTGCACCAGCAATCCGCCGCCGATGCGCTTGTATTCCATTTGATTCCATGCCGCAGAGGCGCCGCCCTGCGGGGCAGAGGCTGGAGACGAGAACCGCGGCGAGGGTAATTGCACTTCAAGTACCCTTACATTTTCCTTGTTCGCGAGCGCTGCTTTTGCCTGCACTGATACTTGCGGCGCGATCAACACCTCGACAAACTGAGCGCACACCGCGTGCGCCGTCGCCGCGTCGAGTTCGCGATTGAACGCGATGACTCCGCCGAACGCCGAAGTGGGGTCGGTCGCAAACGCAAGACGGTACGCGTCGAGAGGCGTCGCGGCAACCGCGACGCCGCACGGGTTTGCGTGCTTGACGATCACGCATGCCGCTTCGTTTTCGAGATCGTCGAATGTCTTGACGCACTCCCAGGCCGCGTCGGCGTCAGCGATGTTGTTGTATGAAAGCGCCTTGCCCTGCGACTGCGCGTAGCGCGCGAGACCACCCGGCACGGGATCAAGATCGCGGTAAAAGGCCGCATTCTGATGCGGGTTCTCGCCGTAGCGCAGCGTCTGCACGCGCTCGAAATGAAGATTCAGTCGCTGCGGAAATGTGGCGCTCGCGCCGCTCGCGGATAACGAGGTCAGGTAGTTGCTGATCGCCCCGTCGTAGGCGGCGGTGTGCGAGAACGCTTTTTGCGCGAGTGCGAAACGCGTGGGCGCGCCGATTGCGCCGTTCGCTGCCTGCATTTCCTTGAGTACGACCGCGTAATCGGCGCAATCGGTGACTACCGCGACATGCGCATAGTTCTTGGCGGCACTGCGCACCATCGCCGGGCCGCCAATGTCGATCTGCTCGACAGCTTCCTCGAGCGTCGAACCGCGCGCAACGGTGCGGCTGAACGGATAGAGATTGACTACAACCAGATCGATCGGCGCGATGCCCGCTGCAGCGAGCGCATCGACATGAGCCGGCAGATCGCGCCGCGCCAAAATGCCGCCATGAATCTTAGGATGCAGCGTCTTGACGCGGCCATCGAGCATCTCAGGCACGCCCGTGTGATCAGACACTTCGGTTACCGCGATGCCGCAGTCCTTGAGCAGTTTGGCGGTGCCGCCGGTAGACAGTATCGCAACGCCGAAAGCCGCGAGACCGCGCGCAAATTCTGCGAGCCCGGTCTTGTCGGAAACGCTGATCAGCGCGGTTTTGATGACGCTCATGAAGCACGATCGAGGATTGAGGATCCCCGGTCCCTCACCGCTAGCCTTTGATGCCGTGTGCCTTCATTTTCTTGCGCAGCGTGTTGCGGTTGATGCCAAGCACCTGCGCCGCGTGCGATTGGTTGCCTTGAAGCTTGTGCAATACGGATTCAAGCAGTGGCTTTTCGACGCAGCTGATTACCATGTCGTAGACGCCGCGTGCCTTCTCTCCGTCCAGATCCTTGAAGTAACCGTCGATGGCTTTGCGCACAAAGCGGGCCATTTCATTTTCATTCATCATCATGCCGCGAGTTCCTCAACGTAGGCAAGCCGCTGACCACGGCTTGCCAGTTCCCCAAAAAATTCATCGACTGCCGCCAATTGCTGCGCGCAGCTTTGCAACTGGTTCATCGCGTGCCGGAAGAACGCCGAACCGGCAAGCCCCTTGGTGTACCATGAGATGTGTTTGCGCGCCACGCGCACGCCGGTGTGTTCGCCGTAGAACGCATAAAGCGCATGCAGATGCGCAACCAGCACGCGCTGGATTTCCCGTACTTCGGGCGGCGGCAGATGCGTGCCAGTCTGCAGATAGTGCTCGATCTCGCGGAACATCCAGGGCCGGCCCTGCGCGGCGCGCCCGATCATGATCGCATCGGCGCCAGTGTACGCAAGCACGTGCTTGGCTTTTTCGGGAGTGGTGATATCGCCGTTCGCGATTACGGGAATGTTGATTGCGGCTTTGACCGCGGCGATGGTGTCGTATTCGGCGTCACCGGTGTAACCGCACGCGCGCGTGCGGCCGTGCACGGCAAGCATTTGGATGCCCGAGTCTTGCGCCAGTTTCGCCACGCGCACCGCGTTCTTGTTGCTGCGGTCCCAGCCGGTGCGGATCTTGAGCGTAACCGGAACGTGCACCGCACGCACCACAGCCTCGACAATGCGCCTGACCAACGGCTCGTTCTGCAGCAAGGCCGAACCTGCCATCACGTTGCATACTTTTTTGGCGGGACAGCCCATGTTGATATCAATGATCTGCGCGCCTTGATCGACGTTGTATTGCGCGGCTTGCGCCATCATCGCCGGATCGGCGCCTGCGATCTGCACCGAAATTGGATCGACTTCACCTTCGTGATTGGCGCGGCGGCGCGTTTTTTCGGAGCCCCACAGCAATGAATTGCTCGCCACCATTTCCGATACCGCCATGCCGGCGCCCATCTGCTTGCACAGCTGACGGAAAGGCCGATCGGTGACGCCCGCCATCGGCGCAACCATGAGACGGTTCTTCAATTGATAGGGGCCGATATGCATGGCGCGACAATCGATCGTTACCGTGAAGGAAAATTTCGGGAAAGGGCGTAATTGTAATCTCACTGCCGCAGCAAGAAAAGAGAAGCCGGCCAATTATTTTTGATCAGCTGCGAACACCGAACATCATGCGGCGCGCCAGAAGATTTTTTGCCGGCGGCAAGCTTGCCAGCGCGATGAATCCGACGGCGCGAGCGTGTTTAAACAACGGGATGTCGTTGGAAAACAAACGGATCAGCGAATCCGTGAATAAAATGGTCGCGGTTCGATCGGCACGGCGTTGCGACAGAAATGCATCCAGCAGCGCGCGCGCGCCAGGATCGCCGCAGTCGCGCGACATAATCGCACGCGCGAGCTCCCACGCATCACGCAAACCGAGATTGAAGCCCTGCCCGGCGACCGGATGCAAAGTTTGTGCCGCATTTCCGATCAAAACGCGGCGCGGCGCGATCGGCTGCGCGGCATATTTCAGAACGAGTGGAAACACCTGACGCGGACCCAGTAAGCGAAAGGCGCCGAGCGTCGGGCCGAAGCCGGCGCGCAGTTGCATGCAGAATTCCGCGTCGGGCAGTGCCGCGAGTTCTTGCGCGCGTTGCGGAACCGCGCTCCAAATCAGCGCTTGTCCGCGCGCGGTGGGCAACAGCGCAAGCGGCCCTTCTGAAGTAAAACGCTCATAGGCCCAGTTTTGGTGCGATTGCTCACTCACGACATCGCATACCACGGCAGACTGATGGTAGTCGCGAGTTTGGTGGTGAGCGAGGCCGAGATTGGCGCCGCCGTCGGCAATCGCGACGAGCCGTGCGCGTAGCTCCTGCTGCGCGCCGCCACAGTCTACCGTTACCGCCGCGCTGTCGGCGTCCCCGTTGACGGCCACCGCGGCGCAACCCGCCATCACCCGTACTCCACTTTCCCCGACGGCCAGCGTGAAGGCATGCTGGAGCGCGGTATATCCGGCAACGTAGCCGAGTGCGGGCACGTACGCTTCTGCCGCGTGCAATTCGACCCGGCCAAAGCCGCGTTGCTGCGAAATCGATATGTGCTCAATTGGAGTTAGGGCTGTGAGCGACTGCCACACGCCGAGGCGCTCGAGGATAAGCCGGCTGCCGTACGACAGCGCGATTGTGCGCGCATCGTCTCCCACGGCCGCGCGCGGCTGCGCTTCAAGCAATGCAATCTTGAAACCGCTGTCGCGCAGTCCCACCGCGAGCGCGGCGCCGATCAGACCGCCGCCGGCAACGACAATGTCGTACGGCTCAGCCACGCATCAACGTTTCGATCTCAGCGACGGTTTTCGGCGCCGCTTGCGTCAGCACTTCGTTGCCGGCCGCTGTCACCAGCACGTCGTCCTCGATACGAATACCGATGTTGGCAAACGGCTCGGGCACCCCTTCGCCGGGGCGAATGTAGCATCCCGGCTCGACTGTCAGCACCATGCCGGGCTCGAGTTCGCGCCACCGGCCGTCACGCTTGTACTCGCCGGCGTCATGCACGTCGAGTCCGAGCCAATGTCCGGTGCGATGCATATAGAATCTCTTGTAGTCTTCGCTCTCGATCACTTGATCGACGCTGCCGTGGCACAGCCCGAAATCGATAAGCCCCCGCGCCAGCACGCGCACCGCCGCATCGTGCGGCACGTTCCACGGCGTGCCGGCACGCACCGTCGCAATCGCCGCCATTTGCGCTGCGAGCACCATTTGATACACATCGCGCTGCACAGCCGTGAATTTGCCGGTGACTGGAAATGTGCGCGTGATATCGGACGCGTAACCGTCAAGCTCGCAGCCAGCATCGATCAAAAGCAGATCGCCAGCCTTGAGCCGCGCGTCGTTGCGCACGTAATGCAGGACGCAGGCGTTGGCGCCGCCCGCGACAATCGAGGTGTAGGCGGGCGCCTGCGCGCCGCAACGACGAAATTCGTGCAGCAGTTCCGCTTCGATCTCATACTCGGCGCGGCCGGGCCGGGCCGTGCGCATCGCACGCTGGTGTGCCGCAGTCGAAATCTCGGCCGCGCGCCGCATGGTCTCGATTTCGTGCGCGTCTTTGATCAGACGCATCTCATCGAGCAGCGCGTGCACGTCGTGAATCGCGGCCGGAGCCAGGATGCCGCTGCGGGCCTGCGCACGCACGGTTTGCAGCCAGCCCAGCACGCGTTCATCCCAGGCTTGGTCATTTCCGAGGTGGCAAAAGAGCTGCGGCTGATCGGCAAGCAACTGCGGCAGCAATTGGTCGAGTTCACCCGTGGCATGACATTCGTCGAAACCGAATTGCGCGCACGCCTGAGCGGGACCGTAGCGGAAGCCATCCCAAATTTCACGTTCGGGATTTTTGTCGCGGCAAAAAAGTACGCTTTTGGAATTTTCACCCGCCACCAGCACCAGTACCGCTTCCGGCTCTGAAAATCCGGTCAGATAATAAAAATAGCTGTCGTAGCGATACGGATAATGCGAATCGCGGTTGCGCGCATATTCGCGCGCAGTTGGCACGATAGCCACTCCGCGCTGCATCGCCTGACTAAGCCGTGCGCGGCGCCCGGCGTACACCGAGTGACCGCTACCGCCGATCGGGAATTGGGACATGAGCAAATTATAAACCTTGCAGGCTGATGCAGAGCCGCGCGGCGGCTTTAGCGCGCGGCCAACTCGCGCTCGAGTTCGGCCAGACGTTCCGGTGTACCGATATCGCGCCAGCACCCTCGATAATGTTCACCTCGCACGCGCT
>DASYSI010000050.1:0-3609 GCA_036003485.1 Burkholderiales bacterium
CCGCGACCTGTTCGGTGCCTCGATATTGCGCCGACCACGCGGCGCCGGCAGCCACCGGCAGATGCGCGCCGATGATCGCGTACGATCCCATCGCGCCTTTTTTAACGTCGGTCAGATGCATCGAGCCGCCCTTGCCGCCAAGCAATCCACACTGGCGTCCCATCAGCTCGCCGAGCACTCCTTCCATCGAAGCGCCGCGCGCGAGTGTATGCGCATGGCCGCGGTAAGTGCAAAACGTCCAGTCATCAGGGCGCATCGCGACGCCGAATGCGGCTGCAATGGCTTCCTGGCCGAGCGACAGATGGCTCGTTCCTTTGATCAGATTCTGCAAAAACAAATCGTAAGCGCGTTTTTCGCAGTAGCGCAGCTCGAGCTGTAAACGATAGAGCTCGAGCCGGGTTTCACGGCCGATGTCGGACGCTGGTAGCAGCGATTTCTTGCGTTTAACTGTTGTATCCATGTTGAACCTCGTGAGGCGTTAGGCGTGAGGCGTGAGACGGTCAGGTTCGCGGGCTTTCGCCTAACGCCTAACGCTTCACGCCTCACGCATCAGTATTTATTCGCTATCGGCAATTCCTGCGCCGGAAACAGCGTAATGATGGTGGCACCGCTGGGCGTCAGCACCACTTCTTCCTCGATGCGCGCGGCCGATACGCCGTCCGTCGCCGGACAAAAGGTTTCGACAGCGAACACCATGCCGGCCTTGAGCTCGTACGGATCCTGCAGCGAGTTAAGGCGGGAAATCAGCGGCCGCTCGTGCAGACCGAGTCCCAGTCCGTGACAAAAATTGAGGCCGAACGCGGACATCTCGGTCTCGAAGCCGATCACGGTCGATTTCGGAAACATCTTGGCGACTTCATCAGTCGTTACGCCGGGCCGCAGCATCGCGATTGCTCCGTCCATCCATTGCCGCGCTTTTTTGTAGGCATCGATTTGCGGCAGCGTCGCGCTCCCGACAGTGAAGGTACGGTAGTAGCAGGTTTTGTAGCCCATGTACGACTGGATGATGTCGAAATAGGCCTGGTCGCCGGGGCGTATCATGCGGTCGGTAAAATTGTGCGGATGCGGGCTGCAGCGCTCACCGGCAATGGCGTTGATCGCCTCGACGCAGTCCGAACCCATTTCGTAGAGCCGCTTGGTCGCCATCGCGACGATCTCATTCTCGCGCACGCCGGGTTTCAGTGCTTCGTAGATATCCTGATAAACGCCGTCGCCCATCGCCGCCGCCATGTTGAGCAGCGTAATCTCATCGTGACTCTTGATTTCGCGTGCTTCCAGCATCACCTGCTGGCCGTCGCGCACCTCGATGCCGAGCTTCTGCAGCGCAAACAAAAAAGGCGGCTCGACCACATCGATCCCGAGCGGCATGTCGGCCACACCTTCCCGCACCAGGATATCCTTGATCTCGCGCGCGGCTTCCTCGAACAATCCCACGCGCGGATGGATGGCGCCGCGCAAACCGACATTGCCGGCGAGACAATGATTCTGGGGCAGCCATGGCGCGTAGAGTTTATGGTGGCGCGCGGCGGAACCGAAATCCCACACGTACGGCTCGCCGTTGCCGGTCAGCAGGGACCAGCGGGTCAGCTTATCGCGCGCCCATTCGCCGATTACCGTGCTCGAGATGTAGCGCATGTTGTACTGATCGAACACGAGCAATGCCCCCAGTTTCGAGGCGGCGAGCGCATTGCGCGTACGCGCAAGCCGGTACTCGTGCAGCCGGCGAAAGTCGACCCGCTCCTCGAAATCCACCTGCATGCGGCCCGGCGCCTGCAGCGGACGCTCCCAGCGGTGACCCGGATTCGCCGGATCGTACAGCACATCAGGCGCTGCGCTGATTGCGTGCGTGGGATGGATACTCGAAGCTTTGACGACCCTCGGCTCGACTGCTTTGCGTTTGCGCGCCATTTGAACGCTCCCCCCAAATCCTGTTACGTATATCCGACGTTGAGTCCCTGCAATGACCACTCGTGCACTGGCATCGGCTCAAGCACGGGCTTGCCCAGTGCCGGTGAGGTCAGGCAATAAAGGCCCGTGCCGGTTCCGGCCCACATCAGTTTGCGGTCCCATTCGACGAACACGGCTCCGGCATCGCGCGGATAGCTTAGATAATCGTCGAGATCGCCTGGCTGCGGCGGGATGAAATAGCCGATGTTGCGCGGCTTCGCCGGGTCGCTGATATCAAACAGCTGTATCCCGGCGTTGAAAAATGCGTAGGCGGTGAAATTGGGATCCGGCTTGCCCGGCGCCTTCATGTGCGGCGGATTGTGTGATCCGAAACGCCCGCGCTTGTCGCAAAACGTGCGATACGGCGCGTCCGCCGGCGGCACCGGAACCGGCAACTGCGCGATCTCGCGCGGCTTCGTGAGGTCCCTGATGTCGATCACACGCAGCGGCTGATACGGCTCGTTGCAATCGGGATTCAGCACCTCGGGATTGGCGATCACAAAGCCGCGGTCGAGACGGACGATGTCAATCGTATGGAATGGGAGCGAGCCCAGCTCCATCTTCGGATAGTGGCGGCCGATCAGTTTCGGATTGCGGATGTCTGAGAGATCATGAATCATCATCCCGAACGCGCCGTAGGCGCTGAATCCGTATCGGCCGCCGTCTTCGATCCTCTTCGGCACGTACATCGGACCATGCAATGTCGTCCACGACTCCTTATCACCGTATTCACGCCATTTTTTATAAGCCTCCTGTTCGCCCTCGCGCTGTCCGGGCACCCACCAATTCGCTACGAATTTCGGCTGCGTCGGGTCCGACACGTCGATGATCTGGATGCAGTTGCAGTAATAGCGCACCGAGCTTTCCATGTGCGTGTAGCTGTTATCGGGCGCGGTATCGAGATAGGCATACTGGCCGCCGTCGTAGTAATTGCGGTGCGTGCCCGAACCGGTCTGGAGTTCACGCTTGGGATCGCCCTGGTCGCAGCTCCACTGCGCGAGCGGCACGATCTTGGCGGGATCGCTCGCGTCATAGATACGCACACCGCGCAGCCCTTTCTGGTTGATGTTGGCGGTAATCATGGATGGGTCGTCGTATTTGCCGTGCGGAGCCTTGGGCGTCGAGAACGTGCCGGCGATTCCGGCGCCCGTCATCAGGATCCACTTGCCAAGCTTTTTGTTGTACGCAAGCTGAACCTGGTTTCCGACATAAGCCTTAGGGTTGAACATCTTTGGCCGCAGCGGATCGGTGATGTCGATCACATCGCCGCGCATGAACATAAACCGCCGCGAACCGATCGCCATCAGCTGCATTTTGGCCTCGCGCTCTCCGCCCGGATCGAAATGCGCGATTACATCGGTGTTCTTGCGGTACATGTTGCGGTCGAGATATTTGAGGCTGGTCGGACGCGGATGCGGATGGCGGTTCGCGCGCGCCGTGCCGATCAGTTGCGGAACCGCAGCGGCCAAACCACCGACAGCAGCGCCAAGCTTGATGAAATTACGCCGGGTCATTCCGGTTGTATCGTCGTCAGCCATTTCCCGTCCCCTTCGGTGACACAATATTTCTCAATCCGCTTTTGCGCCCGACGCCTTGACGACTTTGGCGAGACGCTCAATTTCACTCTTGATAAAAGCATCGAATTCCTTGGGCGACATCGAA